>JALYLU010000001.1 GCA_030774075.1 Actinomycetota bacterium
AGCGTGCGCCTGCCCTGGTCCGGACGCCGGCACTCGGGGCTCGGCGTGTCGATGTCCGAGTCAGGCGTCCGCGCGTTCGTGCGCGAAAAGGCCTGGCATCTCGGTTCGTAGCCGGCCGGTTCGAATGCAACACGTCGGCGCGAAGATGGGTCGTGCCGGAAGACGACGGGCCGGGTCCGGCCGAGCTCGAAGCGGCCGGGCTTTACGATCCGGAGGCTGAGGACGCGCCCCAGCATCTCGCGCTCCTCGAGTATCTCGTCGGCCTCGGCGCGACGATCGACGATCTCGTCACCGCGAAACCCGGTGAGCTCCCGGTGCTGGCGTCGACGATCGCGCTGTGGGGCGATCGCGAGCGGCTGACACTCGACGAGGTCGCGGAGGCCTCTCGCGTCGGACCCGCGTTGATCGCACGAACCTGGAGAGCCGCAGGGTTCCCCGAGCCCGATCCCGCCCCCGACGTGCGCGCGTTCTTGCGGCGCGACGTCGAGATCCTCACCCTCCTGCGCGGGGGGATCGAGTTCTTCGGCGAGGAGGTGACGATCCAGATGATGCGCGTGTTGGGCGCGGTGGCCGCGCGCGTTGCCGATGCGTCGGTCACCGCGTTCTTCGTGAACATCATGCCGCAGGCGTTGGAGCAGGACCCGTCGGGACTCGAGCTGGCCCGGGCGAACGCAGAGTCGATGGTCCTGCTCGACGGCATGACGCGCGGCTTCGACACGCTTCTGCGACATCACATCGAACGGGGCTTCCGTCCGATCGAGATGATGTCCGCCGCGGCCGGGATCGATCTCGTCCGCCGGAGCGTCGGCTTCGCCGACCTCGTCGACTCGACTGCATGGACTCAGCAGCTCGATCTTCCGGCCCTCTCGCAAGCACTGAGCATGTTCGACTCGACCGCATCGGAGATTGTCGTGGGACGCGGCGGCCGAGTCGTGAAGCTGATCGGCGACAGTGTGATGTTCGTCGCCAACGATCCCATCACGGCGACAGACATCGCGCTGGCGCTCGTCGACGCCTTCGCGGCGCACGAGGTACTGCCCCCGGTGCGAGCAGGCATCGCGACCGGCGACGTCCTCGCGCGCGACGGCGACTATTCCGGCGTGGTCGTCAACCTCGCGGCCCGAGCTGTGAACGTCGCTCGCCCGTCTACGGTGCTCGTCGACCCCGAGACGTACGCCGCGCTCGACGGTTCGACAGCGTTCTCGTGCGACACCGCGGGCGCGTTCGCGCTCAAGGGATTCGCCGAGCGCGTGAGGCTCGCGCGGGTCGAACGACTCCTGACGTGACGCTACGGGGTCTGGCTCGTCGAGTCCGGTGTGCCGATGACGGTGATCGGCGTCTCGCCGGGCAACACCGACACGGGCGGATCGTCGGGATCGGGCTTGGGCGACGCGACGGAGATCGGGACGTCGGCCGTCTGCTCGGACGGCGGAACGGTCGCGTCGGTTCGGGGCTCGACGGCCGCGGTCGTCGGCGCCGTGGTGTCGACTTCCGGCACCGTCACCGGTGCCGTGGTCGTGGTGGTGGTCGTAGTCGTCGCGACCGCGACGGGTTTCACCGTCGTGGGCGCGGGTTGGGGGCGCGAGGCCGTCGAGGGAGTCGTCGCGACGACGGGCTGGGCCTGAATGTTCGTCGCCGATGACGGCGGCGATTGCACCGCGGCCGCGGAGCCCGCGAACGCGGCCATGCCCGCGGCGAGACCGGCGACCGGGAGGATGACCTTCCGGCGCAGCAGCTCACCGTGCAACCGGCGCGCCTCGACGCGGGTGCAGCCGAGAGCCTCGGCGATCCGCTGCTCGATCGCGTCACGGTCGCGGCCGAGCGCTCCCGCCAGCGCGACGATGTCGGCCGTACGCAGGGCGAGCGGATCGCCCGCTTCGGTATTGCGCAGACGCTGCACGATGTCGACGTAGCCGGCGATGACATCATCGTCGTCCGGGCCGACGGGCTGTTGCACGTCGCCGATGACGAGTCGCTGGCTCTCGACCTGCATCGGCACGCGTAGCGGGACGTGCGCGGTCAGGTCGTCGCCGTAGCACTCGGCCAGCCGGGCGCAGACGCCGGCGGGCACCGGCTCGTCGCCCCGCTCGTATGCGCGCAACTTGGCGGCAGTGGTTCCGGCCGCGGCCGCGGCTTGCCTGCGCTTGAGCCGACGCCGCTTTCGGGCCGCGAGGAGGAGCGCGCCGAGCCGTTCCGGCGGCATGGCATCGTCGAGCAGCAGGGCCACGACCTCACTCATTGCGCATCCAACTCCCGAGTCGCCGATCCGGCTCTCTGATCGGCATTCCCGCCCGGCCCCTCAAGGAGTAACTATGGCGATTTCGGCCTCGAAGGCCGCGCGATCCTCCCAGGCGGGGTCCTCGAGCAGCTCCAACCCGGTGTCGAAGCACATCGTGGCTCGCCGGTCGACGTCGTATCGCGGCCATTCGGGCAGTCCGGCGTGCTGCGGATCGCCGTCCCGGGCGAAGGCGATCCACGACCGGTGCATGGCGTCGGCGATGCCCTGGCGCTCGGGCCCGGTGCCCGTGAGCACCTCGGCGCCGCCGCGGTCGAGGTTGTCGAAGACGAAGGGGATCTCGAGCGCGTGGGTCGAGCGGAGGATGCCGCCGAAGACCGGGGTCTCGAAGGTGAAGAGGTACGACCAGACCGGCGCGTGGGCGAGCTGGGCCTCGAGGAGCCGGATCGCGGGAATGCGGAACACGCCGTCGGTCGAAAGATCGATCCAGAGCTCCTGCGGGGTGACGTTCGGACGGCGGGTGCGGTAGCTCTCGAGCAGCGCGTCGCCCGCGGCGCCGAACGCGATGCGCAGCCGGTTCCGAACGCCCTCGTCGTCGAGCGTCGCGAGCGCGGGATCTGCGACCGTGAACAGCGTCATCTCGTTGAGGTTCGTGCCGGTGAGCACGCGCACTCCTGCGGCGTTGCCGGCGGCGACCGCGGCGAGCGGCGGCTCGGGCAGCACCGTGCCGTCGACGACCGGCTGGAACGGGAGCGCGGCGACGCCATCCTCCCGGAACGGAGGCATTGCGCCCAGCACCGCGTCGGTCGACGCGGCGAGGAGCGCTTCGGAGTCTCCGGCCCGGATGCCGAGGTTCTCGACGACGCGCGCGGCTATGCCGGTCGCGCGGTCGCGTGTCGACAGCCACGACGCGGCGCCACTTTGAGGGATCGCGGCGCGGAAGAGTCCGCGGGCGCCAGGAGTGCCGAGGAGCGTTGCGACGCTGGCCGCACCGGCCGACTCGCCGAACACGGTGACGCGGTCGGGGTCGCCGCCGAACGCGGCGATGCAGTCGCGTACCCATTCGAGGGCGGCGATCTGATCGAGGATGCCGGCGTTTCCGGAACCTGCGAACGCGCCGTCGAAGAGATCGGCGAGGTGCATGAACCCGAACGGACCCAGGCGATAGTTGATCGTGACGACCACGACGTCGCCGTGGACCGCGAACTTCGTGCCGTCGTACCAGGGTGTGTCGCCCGACCCCCAGATGAACGCGCCGCCGTGGATCCAAACCATCACCGGACGGCGCCCGTCGTCGCATCCCGGCGTCCACACGTTGAGGTACAGGCTGTCTTCGCTGTTGGCGGGCTGGCGCTCGCCCATCATCGTCGCCAACGCGAACTCCGTCTGGGCCGACTGCACCGAAAAGGTGCCGGCGTCGCGCGTCCCGGCCCACGGCTCTTCGCGCTGCGGTGCCTGCCAACGCCGGGAACCCACCGGCGGCGCGGCGTAAGGGATGCCGCGGAACACGTTCACACCACCGCGTTCGAAGCCTTCCACTTTGCCGCTACGCGTCGCCACGATCGTCATCGCGGGCAGGCTATCCCCACCTATTGGCCCGACCTATAGGGGTGTGGCAGATGAGTAGTGGCTCAGTCTTAATCTGGGCAACCGTGGACTGAACTCAGTGCGCCGCATTGCGCACACCCGATGACAGCCATGAGTTTCGTCCTTACTGAGCGAAGAATCACGACCGAAACCAACAAGCCGGCGTCATGAGGCGCCTGAATGCCGTAAGCCGTCTGCACGCGACGATGCCTCCCAACGGCCGGGCGTCGGAAGGCATCGTCGAAAGCGGTTAGTTGTGACCGCCCGGCGCGTGTCCCGCCGGATTCTGATTCTCGCTGTCCTGGGTCAACCCGCCGCCCTTACACGACGGCTGCTGACCAGTCGGCTGCTGACTGCCACCGTTCGTGCAGGAAATGTCCACCGGCTTGATGGTGGCGGACGCTCCACCCATGTTGACGACAAGCCCACCAAAGGTTGCGGTAACGACGACGAGCGTCGACGCAGCAAAACGTTTCATCCGTTTCCCCCTGTCTTGTGCCCTCCGTTGTGGCACTGCGTGACCATAAGCCGTGCGCCATTTCGCGCCAAGAGTGACGAGCGTTGGACTTCGCTCAACGTGGCGAGTACGGGAACTATGTCCGCCGAAGGTCAATAAAGCAGTTTCGGCGATCTGCGTGGCGCGGACCAAAGTTCTGAGCCACTACCGCAGGTGGGACACGTGCGCCTAGAGGCGCGAGAAGTCGGGCTCCCGCTTCTCCAAGAACGCGGTGATCGCCTCCATGTTCGCGGGCTGGCCGATCATGCCCGTGAACGCACGGTCTTCGCGTGCCCGCGCCGCGCGCACGGCGTCGATGCGGCCTTCGATCACCACTCGTTTGGTCGCGCTCAACGAGGCCACCGGCATCTTGGCGATGCGGTGAGCCAGATCCATGGTTACGCTCATCAACTCGTCGGGCGCGACGGCGCGCAGGGCGAGTCCGCACTCGACCGCCTCGTCCGCGGTGACCCAGTCGCCGGTGTACAGCTTGAGCGCGGCGCGCTGGTTCCCCATCACGATCGGCATGAGCAAGCTGCCGGCGGCCTCGGGGACGACGCCGAGCGGGACGAAGGGTGCGCGTAAGCGTGCGGTCGACGCGATGATCGCGATGTCGACGTGCAGCAGCATCGTCATGCCGATTCCGACTCCGATGCCGTTGACCGCGGCGATCACCGGCTTGCCGAATCCGGCCAGCGTGTCGAGGAAGCGCGGGAAGCCGGGCCCGGCGTCGCCGAAATCGGTATTGGTCGCCGCACTCAGGCGACCCATCTCGCCGAGGTCCTGACCGGCGGAGAACGCGCGCCCGGCGCCGGTGATCACCACGCACGCCACGTCGGAGCGTTCGGCCGCCTCCTCCAACGCGGCGCCCGCCGAGTGATACAGCTCGTCGTTGAACGCGTTCAGTGCTTCGGGGCGGTTGAGCGTGAGCACGCGTACGCGCGCGTCGTCGACGACTTCCAGGATGCCCATGTTTCAGATCCCGTCCCAGACGATCTTGGTCGATCCGTCGCCGAGCAGGAGTTGTTCCGGCGACTGCTTGTTGATGTGGCCGATCAGCATGTTGTAGACGCCGTAGCCGACGAGCTCGCGGAGCCGCGGCTCGAAGGCGTGCACCTTTTCTCGCGGGAGCCCGAGCTGTTGGTTCTCCTGCTGGCGGATGTAACCCGCGCAGTAGTTCATGGCAATCCCGATGCGCGGTTCGCTGGTGGTGTTCGCGCCGCCGCCGTGCCAGAGGCTCCCGTGCCAGATGAGCATCGAGCCCTTGGGCATCTCGGCGGCGATCGAGTCGTAGTCGGCGCCATAGTCCGGGCTGCGGTCGGACAGGTGCGTTCCGGGAACGAGACGCGTGGCGCCGTTCGCCTCGGTGAAGTCGGTCAGAGCCCACATCGAGTTGCACACCGTCGGCGGGTGCGGCTTGGTCAACGGGATGAGCTGGTCGTCGGCGTGGATCGGTTGGGCGCTCTCGCCCGGGAGGATGTCGATCGACGAGAGCGAAGAGATCAGGCAACCGGGATCGAGCACCCGCTCCACGATCGGCAGCACGTGCTCGTGCACGGGAACGCGTTGCCAGAGGTTGTCGTACGCGAGCAGGTTGTAGATCCGCAGCGTCCTCTCACCCTCGAACGAGTTCGGCGACGGCTGCACGTCGAGGTACCGCTCGAGGCGCGAGAGCGAATCGGTCAGCTCCTCGACCAGCGCGGGCTCGATCGCGTTCTCGACGACGGTGTAGCCCTGCTCGGCGACTTCCTTCAGGTGCAGGTCGACGTCCATTCCCGTCAAACTAGTGCGCATGACCCTTTACGCCCTCGGTGACATCGTGCCCCGCATCGATCCCGACGCCTTCGTGCATCCCGATTGCACGATCATCGGCAATGTCGTGATCGGAGCCGGCGCGACGATTTGGCCGCAGGCAGTGCTGCGCGGTGACCAGAGCCGCATCGTGGTCGGGGCGCGCACGAGCGTGCAGGACGGTGCGGTGCTCCACTGCACCCGCGCGCTCGAGACGGTCGTCGGGAACGACTGCACGATCGGGCACCTCGCGCATCTCGAAGGGTGCATTGTCGAGGACGGTGCGCTCGTCGGCACTGGTTCGATCGTGTTGCACCGGGCGATCGTGCGCTCCGGTGCGCTCGTGGGCGCGGGCGCGGTGGTTCCGAACGGCATGGAGGTGCCCAGTGGAGCAATGGCGCTCGGTGTGCCGGCACGCATCCGAGAGGGTGCGGTGAAGCCCGACCAGATCACGCATCCCGCGCAGGAGTACGTGCGCAACTGGGCGCGTTACCGGGCCGAGCTCCGCCGCATCGAATAAGCCCGGTGTCGGCTCGCTGTGCATCACTAGGTTGAGCTGATGCGTCTGTTCGTCGATACGACGCCGCTTCGAGTGTCGCGGGACTACCGGCGGCTGTGGATCGGTCAGGCCGTTTCATTTTTCGGCAGCACGATCACGATTGCAGCACTTCCGTTCCAGGTGTTCCACCAGACGCGTTCGTCGCTGGCGGTCGGGCTTCTCGGCGTGGCGCAGCTCGGCCCGTTGTTGCTGTTCTCCGTCGTGGGCGGCGCCTTCGCCGACCGCGTCGACAAGCGGCGGCTGCTCCTCGGCGTCACCGCGGTCGCGTTGGCATGCGCGGTCGCCCTCGCGCTGAACGCATCGTTGCATCGACCGCAACTGTGGATGCTCTACGTCTTGGGCGCGGCCGCAAGCGCGGCATGGGCGGTCAGCTCTACCGTGCTGCGGTCGCTGCTACCCCTTCTCGTGGAGGAAGAGTTGCGACCCGCCGCGTACGCATTGCAATCGACATACGGGACGTTCGGGATGATGGTCGGACCGGCAGTCGGCGGCGTGCTGATCGGCGTGTTCGGGCTCACCAGCGCCTATGCCGCCGATGTCGGCACGTACTGCATCGCCCTCGTCGCGTTCGCGGCGATCGCGGCGGCTCCGCCCGTAGTCGTCACGAGCACTGCGACTGGATCATCGGTATTGGAGGGATTGCGCTTCCTGCGTGGGCACTCGATCATCATGAGTATCTTCGGCATCGATTTCCTGGCGATGGTGTTCGGCATGCCGCGCGCCTTGTTTCCCGCGCTCGCGGATCGGCTGCACGGCGGGCCGGCGTTGTATGGGCTCCTGCTCTCATCGGTCGCGGCCGGCGCGTTCGTCGCGTCCCTCGTCAGCGGGTGGACGACTCGAGTACGACATCAGGGCCGCGCAGTCCTCTGGGCGGTCGCGGCGTGGGGTGTCGCGATCGCGGTCGCCGGTCTGGTCCGAGCCCCGATTCTCGTCCTGGCGATGTTGGCCTGCGCGGGCGGTGCCGACATGATCTCGGGCGTTTACCGCTCAGCCATAACCGCCAGCGTCACGCCCGACGAGCTGCGAGGTCGGGTCAGTGGCATCGAGCTCGCGGTCTACGCCGGTGGTCCTGTCGTCGGCGACATCGAGGCCGGCGTCGTCGGAGGCTTGGCGGGCGTCGGGTTCGCGATCGTGTCGGGTGGCGTGGCTTGCGTGGCCGCCGCCGTGGTGTTCGCGGCTCGCGTACGCTCTTTCGCCAATTACGTGCAGCCCGGAAACCTCGAGGAGAGTGAGCAGCAGAGCTCCCGCTAGATGTTGGCGCCGACGAGACGCCCGATGCCGTAGGTGAGGATCATCGACAGCGCCGACAGCGTGACGACGCGTATCGCGGCTCGACCGCGTGGTGCGCCGCCGAGTTGCGCGCCGAGTGCGCCGAGGCCGACCAGCGCGGCGATGGTGAGCGCGGCGGTCAGACCGATGCGGATGGATTTGGCGGAGAGCGTGACCGCGAGCACGGGAACCAACGCGGCGACCGTGAACGAGGCCGCGGAGGTCAGCGCGGCCTGCAACGGGCGCGCGACGATCACCTCGGAGATCCCGAGCTCGTCGCGCGCGTGGGCGCCCACGGCGTCGTGCGCCATCAGCTGGTCGGCGACCAGCCGCGCCAGGCCGGGCTCGACGCCGCGCTCCTCGTAGATCTTCGCGAGCTCGTGCATCTCGGCCCGCCGGTTCTCCGCGATCGCCTCGGCCTCGACCTTCAGGTCGGCCTCCTCGGCATCGCGCTGCGAGCTGACCGAGATGTATTCGCCGACCGCCATCGACATCGCGCCCGCGACGAGACCGGCAAGTCCGGCGGTGACGAGCGCCGATCGTGTCGCGTTGGCGGCCGCGACACCGATGACGAGTCCCGCCACGGACAAGATGCCGTCGTTCGCTCCGAGCACCGCGGCCCGCAGCCATCCTGCTCGATGGCTCTTGTGATGCTCGGCCACGTGCGCGGAGACGGACACCCGCGCACGCTACCGCCACATTCGCGTCGAGCCCCTCCCCAGGACTAGCGTGCTCCAGCCGTCGTTCGCGATCCGGAGGGGATCATGCCCGAAGCAGTCATCGTCGCCACCGCCCGCACGCCGATCGGGCGTGCGAACAAGGGCTCGCTCGTCGAGTGTCGCCCTGACGACCTCTCGGCGCTCATCATCTCCGCCGTCCTCGCCAAGGTGTCGCAGCTCGACCCCGCGCAGGTGGAAGACGTCATCTGGGGCTGCGGCCAGCCCGCGGGCGAGGCCGGCGCGAACGTGGCGCGGGTCGCCGCGCTCCTCGCGGGGGTCGAAGCGCCGGGTGTGACCGTGAACCGTTACTGCTCGTCGTCGTTGCAGACCATCCGCATGGCGGCGCACGCGATCAAGGCGGGCGAGGGCGACGTGTTCGTCTCGGGCGGAGTCGAGACCGTCAGCCGGTTCATGAACGGCATGGCCGACGGCGGTCCCGTCAACGAGAAGTTCAACGGCGCCCGGGAGCGCACGAAGCTGCGGTCGGAGGGCGGCCAGCCGCCGTGGACGCCGGGAACGGGATTGCCCGACGTCTATATCCCGATGGGCCAGACCGCGGAGAACGTGGCCGAGGCCGAGGGGGTGAGCCGCGAGGAGATGGACGTATTCGCGGCGCGTTCCCAGCAGCTCGCGGTCGCGCACCAGGAGAATGGCTACTTCGAGCGCGAGATCACGCCGGTGACCCTCGCCGACGGGACCGTCGTCACCAACGATGACGGCCCGCGCGCCGGCACGACGGTCGAGAAGCTCGCGGCGTTGAAGCCGGTGTTTCGCCCCGACGGCAAGGTGACCGCGGGCAACGCGTGTCCGCTCAACGACGGCGCGGCCGCGGTGATCGTCATGAGTGACGCCAAGGCAAATGAGCTCGGCATCAAGCCGCGGGCGCGCATCGTTGCGTCGGGCGTCAGCCAGATCAGCCCGGAGATCATGGGACTGGGGCCGATCGAGGCGTCCCGCCAGGCGTTGAAGCGTGCGGGCATGACGATAGACGACATCGATCTCGTCGAGATCAACGAGGCGTTCGCGGCACAGGTCCTCCCGAGCGCCAAGCACCTCGGCATCCCGCTCGACAAGCTGAACGTGCACGGGGGTGCGATCGCGCTCGGCCATCCGTTCGGGATGACCGGCGCCCGCATCATGACGACGCTCATCAACGGTCTCGAGACCGAGGACAAGCGGTACGGCCTCGAGACGATGTGTGTCGGCGGCGGCCAGGGCATGGCGATGATCGTCGAGCGCCTCGGATAGCCGATCGAGTGCTCGATCCGGGTCTGTCCCTCAGCGGGTGGCAACGCCGGGACCGAGCCGGCGCCGTAACTCGGCTTCGTACTCGCGGACGGCCGCTCCCGCGTGCTTTTCCTTCAGCCGATTGAGCGTGGGATATCCAGCATCCCGCTCGGCGTCCCACTCGTCGGCGAACCGGCCCGATGCAACGTCGTCGGCCAGGCTGCGCATCGTCGCCGCGAAATCGAGGTGGTCGAATCGGCCGCGGCGGGAGAGCTGGCCGTATTGGCTGGTCGGCGAGTGGAACTCGGACTGCACGGCGTAGCCCACCTCGCGCAACAACCGGTACGTGCGCTCGACCTCACCCGAGAGCACGAGCTCGACGACGATCGCCTCGATTGGGATGTCGTGCTCCACCATCGTCTGTACGAACGCGTTGTTCACGGCGGTGAGCGCGGGTGAGAGCACCTGCTCGACACCGAGATCGAGCACCGCTTCCTGCATCGGTGTGAGCGCGAGCGCGCCCTGGCGCAGACCGCCGATTGCCCTGGCAATCGCGAGGACGCGGGCGAGCGCTCGCCCGGTGGCGTCGTGGTGGACGCCGACCGCGGTGATGAACCCGACGCCTTCTTCGTAGCAGAGGCGTACCTCGGGGCCGAGCATCCGAGGCGCGACCATCCCGCTGTCGCCGGGCGAGTCCAAACGGCCGAATCCGAGCGTGTAACCGCTCGCGACGATCACGCACGAGTCGGGGCGCGGCGCAAGCGGCAGGAGCGCGATCACGTCGTCGGGCACGAGGATGCAGATGACGTCGGCGTCGTTCGCGGCCTCCACGTCGTGGGCATCGAAGCCATCTGCCACCGCCTGTTCGCGCGTGTCGTCGCGGCGCACGCACACGACCGGGGCGCACCCGCTGTCGCGAAGGTTGAGCGCCCACGAGCGCCCCTGGTTGCCGTACCCGACGACCGCGATGCGCTGCCCGTCCAAGACGCCAAGGTCGGCGTCGCTCTCGTAATAGATCGTGGTCACAGGGCCGACGCCTCCTCGGTGAGTCCCATCTCCGCGTGCGCGCCCGCGATGATGCTCTGCAAGCTACAGACCTCGTCACTGTTGCATCAGGTGATGGCCGCGTCCACGGGCGACGAGACGTGGCCGCGCGGCTCCGTTCGATGACAGGATCACCGGATGGGGCAGCGTCTCTCGGACAAGATCGCGCTCGTAACCGGCTCGACGCGTGGCATCGGACGTGCCATCGCGACGCGGTTCGCGGCCGAGGGCGCCGCGGTGGTGGTTACGGGCAGGACCGAGACGACCGGGCACGCGGTGCAGGAAGAGATCCGAGCCGCCGGTGGGGAAGCGACCTATGTGCGCGCCGACGTCGGGCGGGAGGCCGATGTCGAGCACGCGATCGCCGCTGCGGTGCAGCGGTACGGCGGACTCACCACGTTGGTCAACAACGCGGCACCGACCGACCTGGTCGGACCGGGTCGCGGTGACCGGTCGCTGGCCGACATAACCGACGATGCGTGGGACGCGATCATGACCGTCGCCCTGAAGCAGCTCGTGTGGTGTACGCGCCATGCTGCGCCGCACCTCGCGGCGGCCGACGGCGCGTCGATCGTGAACATTTCGTCTGCGGCGGCGATGCGCGGCGTGCCGGGCATCGACGCGTACACCGCGGCCAAGGGTGCGATGAACGCGCTCACCCGTTCGCTTGCGGTCGAGCTCGCCGGCGACGGCGTGCGCGTGAACACGATCGTGTGCGGGATGGTGCTCACGAGTGAGGGCGCGTTCAAGATGATGGACCACCCGGTGATCGGTCCCGCAACGCGCGCGCTGCACCTCACTCGGCTCGGGCTGCCGGACGACATTGCGAACGTGGCGCTGTTCCTCGCGTCCGACGAAGCCGCGTTCGTGACCGGCGTGAACCTTCCGGCCGACGGCGGCGCGCTCGCCAAGATGGCCGTGCCCGACATCTCCGCTGCCGATCTTCAGCTCGATAGCGACATCGAATGACTGGGAACGATCGCGTATCGGTCAGCGCGGTGTCGTCGTGGCGAGCGTCGTTCGACGACGATCTCGCGCTGTGGGATCGGCTCGGCGTGCGTCACGTCGGATTGTCGTTGCGCAAGTGTGAGGATGTCGGCCTCGACGTCGCCGTCGAGCGCGTGCGCGAGCGGGGTCTGCGAGTCAGCAACTTCGTGGAGTGCGGCTGGTGCCGGCTCTCCGACGCGTCGACGTGGCCCGCGTACCAGGGCCGGCTGCTTGCTGCCGTCGATGCCATGGGCGCGCTCGGCGCGCCGATACTCGCGCTGACCACCGGTCCGGCCGGCCCGCTCGAGTGGGAAGCGGCGACAGTCGCGCTCGCCCGCGTGCTCGCGCCCGTGATTCCCGCGGCGCGTGCGGCGGGTGTGCGGATCGCGATCGAGAACACCAGCCCGATGCGCCTGGATCTCTCGTTCGCGACGACGCTGCGCGACACCGTTGACCTCGCGCAGCAACTCGAGGTCGAGGTGTGCGTGGAGCTGAACTCGTGCTGGGCCGAACGGGGCTTTGCTGCGACGGTGGCCGGCGCCGCCGGCCGGCTGGGCCACGTGCAGGTTTCGGACGCGAGCATCGCCAGCCGGACGACACCCGACCGGCTCGTGCCCGGCGACGGCGACATTCCACTCGGGCGCCGGCTCGGCGCGCTCCTGACTGCCGGCTATGCCGGCGCGTTCGAGATCGAGATGGTCGGCCCGCGCATCGAGGAAGAGGGCTACGAGCCGGCTCTCCGGCGCGCCATCGCGAGGACCGAGGAGCTGCTGGAGCCTGCCGCGACCGGGTTAAGTCGGTAGGCCGGTCGCGAGGGTGGGACTCAGCCGCCGGAACGAGCCCTCGGCCACCAGCGCACCGAGCCGCGGCACAACCGCCGCGACCGCCGGCGACGACTTGTGCGCCTCGAGCGCGGCGTCGTCGGCGAACAGCTCGTACGACACGACGGTGTCGGAATCGTCGGCAGCCTCGTGCATCACGTACACGAGCGTGCCGGGCTCACCGGCGGATGCCGCGTCGACGAGCTCGCGCAACAGCTCGAGCAGCTCGGCGCGCCGCCCAGGATGGGCGCGCATCGTCGACATATAGGCAATCAGCTCTCGAGCTCCTCGGTCCGCGCCACCACCGAACCGTTCGATCAGCCGCGTTGCGTAGAACTCCGGCCATGGCGCGACGGCCCGGGCCGCGGTGTGCTCCTTGTCGAGTTCGACGAGCATGTAGACGAGCTCGCTGCGCACCGGTATCGATCCGAGCACGGTCGACAGTTCCGAGAGCCGCAGCAGCCAGTCGGCGTACCACGACGCCCAGTCGTCGTCGACGCCGTCGGTAATCCGGTACACGCGGTGATGGGTCTCGGCGGCTTCTTCGAGCAGCGCGGCCACTTTCGCGAGATCGGTCATCATGTGCTCCCTCGGTCCTCTCACGCCTTGTTTCTACCGCTCTCGACCGGCGGCGGAAGCGGCACGCGCAGCACTCGGCGCACCGTTCGCGCGGAATCGAACGCTGAGTATCCGATGCCGACGATCGGAACCGCGCCGACGATCCATCGCGTCGTAAGACGACCTGCGGCTCCATCGAGGATCCGCTTCGCCATCGCAATACCGCTCGCCGCAGCGTCGAAGTCGCCGAGAACGGCTGCACGAACATCAGACGCCAGCTGCCCGGTGTCGATGGCACATTGATGCTGTCGAAGTTGATGGACACGCACGGACGCAGCTGCATACGTCTCTGCCGCAGCCGCGAGCAAACCGATGGCCACGACGACCGAGGTACCGGGCGCGGTCAGCGTCCCGGCCGAGACGAGGCTGAGCAGCTCGTCTGCTTCTACTGCCGTCGCAGCCAATGCCGCGAAGCCGGCCGTGAAGGTGGCAGCGGCGGCCGGACGGCGAAGTAGCGGGTACTCGATCACGATGGGCAGCATGAGGCGAAGGATGTGTTCGTACTCGCTTTCCAGAGTCCGTAGCGCCTGCTTGGGGGAACGGATCGCGAGAAGTCGAGCTGCGGATTCCCGCAGGTCCGTCTGCAGCGCCGCGGGCATCCGTTCGATCATGCGGTCGACGAATCGTGCAGAACTCGTCTCCACGTTGGTTGACACTACGACCGTCCCAGAAGGCACATCACAGGTCGGTTCTCGCTCGGAGGCCGAGGTCGAGATATGGCCGCCAGAGGTAGCCGTCGGGATCAGCGACGACAAACTGCCGGTTCCCGGCTTCGGTCCGCTGCGAACGCATGGGTCCACCGTTCGTGAGATCGACTTCGACCTCGTACCAGCGTTCCTCGATCTCGACGATCGGCCGGCCACCCGCGGCGAGAACTCGTCGGTAGATCGCATCGACGTCCCGGACCGCGAGTTGGAAGTTGACGCCGCGCCCGAACGGTTGGTGGAGTGGCGCGGTGCGAAAGCGGCGACCGGGTCCGGCGGCCTCCTGGAGCATCAGCTCTGCTTCGTCGAGGTCGAGGTACACGAACCGCTCGGCCGGGCGCTCGTACAGAACGCGGAATCCGAGCAGCTCGACGTAGAAATCGAGCGACGTGCGGAGATTGGCGACGTCGAGCTCGGGGACCAGCCGAACGAATCCGCTGCGGTCATCGTTCGCCATTCGCACAGGTTGCCCCCTCGGGCGTCGTTCTGCGAAGCGCAGGGTCCGGTGGACATGCGCCCGGTCGGATGTCCAGCGTCAGACGTTCAGCCACACATCTGCGGAGGCGTTGTTGCGGGCAAGGTGAATGTGCCAACACCCACGCGTGACGAATTTGAATCCCGTTCCCCATTCGTCGCCGGGACGGTGGTAGCTGCTCGCCGAGTGCGCCTCCGGACCGAAGACCAGAGGCTCTGCGCGACCAGAGGGTGCCGTGAAGGCGACCCGCAGCGGTCCTCTGCCCGTCATGCGCCAGACGATCTTCAACTCGTCACCGGCGCGTGGCGGGACGTGGCCCGGTCCGAGCGCAAGTCCCCAAAGCTGCGCGTCGCTGCTCACACCACGTAGCTCGTTCGCGGCGCCACCGACGCCGAACCGGGTCGGCGTCGCGCACGCTGAACCGGTGGTCGTTGCAGGCGTCGTGCTCCCGCTCGTCGTCGATGTCGGAGCCGCCGACCTGCCGGGCGACGCGCTGCACCCCACACCGATCAACAACAACGCGGTGACGCACGCGGCTCGCTTCACACCTCTTGGACGCCGCTTTCGAAGCGCGCGTTCCATCGTCACAACTTGACTGCGAGGAGCCGCCACGGATCGGGAACGCCCTTGAGGGAGTGCATGCCTCGGTCGTCGAAAACAATGCCCGATCCCACCACCAAGTCTTTGACCGTCGAGGACACGAGCACCTCTCCGGGTCGCGCGAGCGCACCGATCCGAGCAGCGATGTGGACAGCGAGGCCGCCGAAATCGTTGCCTCGTGCCTCACATTCGCCCGTGTGGACCCCTATCCGTACGTCGATGTCCAGTTCGCGAGTCGCCTTGATGACCGCGTCACCGCAGCGGATTGCCCGCGCGGGTCCGTCGAAGGACACGAAAAAGCCATCTCCGGTGGTCTTGATCTCCCGCCCGCGAAACCGGCGTAACTCCTTCCGCACGGCTCGGTCATGCGCGTCGGAAGCGCCCGCCAACGCTCGTCGCCGAGCGAGGCCGCGAGCTCTGTTGACCCGACGATGTCGGAGAAGACCACGGTCGTGAGGACGCGGTCGATTTCTCGTTCGGGCCGGTAACCCGTCAAGAACTCGGCGACTTCGTCTGCAACGACGTAGTTGTCAGGCGTGATCGCAGTATCTCCGCCCGGGAGTTCGACAAACTTTGCTCCGTTGATGTGCTCGGCGAGGTACAGCCCGTGCGCGATCGGAAAAAGCACGCTCTCACGGACATGAAGAACCAGCGTCGGGACCTGGATCAGTCTGAGCGCGGCACGGACATCGAGGCTCCGGAGCATGTAGTTGAGCTGAGTCGCGGCCGTGCGCGGTGTAGCTGATGCTCGAAACCACTTCGCGCCGAATTCCAGGAACTCGGAGTGGTCCGCCATGCTCGGGCTGGAGATGCGCAACAGTTCCGGCGTTCCCCACAAGCGTTCGATCGTCTTTACTGCCGCGTCAGCAACCTCAGGTGTTGCGCCGATCGGGTAGTCGTCCGCCACCAGATAACGAGCAGTTGTCGTCAGAAGGATCAGCGCGCTGACGCGTTCGGGGTGCATGGCCGCGAACAGGATCGCGATAGGTCCACCATCCAGGGTCGCGAAGATCGCCGTTCGCCTGGAGCCTGCCGCATCGAGCACCGCGGCAAGATCCTCCGTCCACTCCTCCCAGGTCGGGAGGGCATTCCGAGGGACACCATCCGACGCGCCCGTACCCCGCCGGTTGAAGAGGATGACTCTGCTGAAAGATGCAAGGCGCGTCAAGAACGCGGGGGCGAACGGCGCATCCCAAAACAGCTCGATGTGAGCGCCGGTTCCGTAGAAGTAGACAACGTCTATAGGGCCGTCACCAACGACCTGGTATGCGACATCAGCGTCGCCTACTGCGACATACCTCGTTCTTGGTGCGGGCACTCACGCATAATGCCCGATGGAGTGCGCGCAGGTCGTGCTACGCGCTCGGATCATCAGTCGCCGTGATCGGCGAGAACGCGATCGATGATCTCACGGGGGCCTCCTCGCCATCCGAACCGACGCGCGGCGTCGTCTGCGTTCGCACCTCCCCGCTTGTCTTGCGCGAGCGTTATGAGCGCCTTCCAGAGCGCCCATCCGCGTCCACGCGCCCAGGTTGCGTCGTCGAGCGGAAGGGCGCTCCGAAATATTTTTCTGCTTTCATCGGTGAAGGAAGTCCAGGCCATAACGAGATCGCAAGCGGGGTCACCAACGGCAGCGCACCCGAAGTCGATCACTGCTCGCAGACGCCCTCCTGCGACGAGCAGATTTGGGGCGGCGACGTCTCCGTGTACCCACACCGGCGACCGATCCCACCTGCTCGCGACGGCCGCTTCCCACACCTCGGCCGCAGCATCGCGATTGATCTCATCAGCCAACAGCTCGATCGACCTTCGCGACTGTTCGTCGTAGGTGTCTACCGGTCCGCCACGGAAGAAACTGTGCTTCCCGGGCGCGGGGCCGGCGCGCGCATCGATCGCGTAGAGCGCAGCCAGGAAGTCCGCGAGGTCAGATGCGAACGCGGTCACTTCAGCCATTCGATCTACGCTCGCCGGTTCGCCGTCGATCCACCGGTAGATCGACCATGGCCGAGGGAACCCGGAGCCGGGCTGTCCCATGGCCACCGGTTCAGGGATCCGCAGTGGCAGGTGGCGAGCGAGGATCGGCAACCAACGGTGCTCCTTGCCGACCTGGGCCACGTAGGCATCGGCACTCGGGAGACGCACGGACAACTCGTCGCCAAGTCGGAAGGTGGTGTTGTCCCACCCGTCGAGCGCGACCGGCACGACGGAGAGATCGGCCCACTGCGGGAACTGTGCGGCGACCAGTTCAGCCGCGACGGCTGCCGTGATGTCCCCT
Organism: Actinomycetota bacterium; assembly: GCA_030774075.1. Taxonomy (GTDB): domain Bacteria; phylum Actinomycetota; class Acidimicrobiia; order IMCC26256; family PALSA-610; genus PALSA-610. The sequence continues at coordinate 17,409 of JALYLU010000001.1, forward strand.
TCCATGCCGACATTCTTGCTCGATTGCAGGGAAGATTGATCAGACATCGACGACCACCGGGCCGCGGGTTGGAGCGAACCCGCTCAGATTGCGTTTCAGGAACCGCGCGTCGTCGGCGGTGCCGGTATTGGGTTCTCGCCGTCGATCTGGCGGACGAACTCGCCGAGGTACCAAGACCAGAACGCTCGCAAGTCCTCAGGTGTCGCGAGAGAGAGCAGCGTGCCATTGCGGCAGTATTCGTCGATCTCGATGAGCACGGGGACAGCCTCGATGATGTGCTGTTTGAACTCGACCGGTACCCATACCTCAACGGTGATCGTCGTGTCGCCTCGCGCCAGCGCCGCTTCAACCTCGGCTTCGGCTGCAGGGTTGAGGTTCGCGTAGCGAGTGTCGGACGTGGCCGCGATCTCCAGCAGTCGCCGCGCGAGTTTCGTGTCGTGCTGACCTCCCGCCTCGATGAACGCGAACTCGCGCACCAGCGCGGCGCTGTGCTGACGAGCGTGATCCCAAAGACGTACGGGAAGGTCAACCAGCAGCACCCGTCGTTCTGCCGCCGCGTCCACATCCTGCGGGCCATCCATGTTGTTCAACAGCGTATCCCGACCGCACATGCAGCACGACGGTGCGCGAGATCGGCAGACATGCAAAAGCAATGAAAAAGGCTGCGGCTACGGCCAGATGAGCTGTTCACGTCAGGGTGCGCGCGACGGGGACTTCGTCGAGACGTATGGCGGTGAGAAAACCGGCGGTGGAGCTGTCTGGTGTCGGGCGTCCGTACTCCTTTGCGAGCTTCGAACGGTTACGGGTGCTGACCTTCCAGCCGTATCGGCGGAGCCAGTCCGCCGGGTTCTCGCTGAGCCCGCCTTTCCACATCGACGTGACCTCTTGCATGGCAGGTCTCGCAAGGGCTTGGGTAAGGGTCGCGTCATCGGCGAATTCGTCGTACTCGAACGACAGCCGGCTGCCCTCCGGCGACAGCTCGCCGATGACAGACAGGAGACGGGCAGCATCGTCGGTCGACAAGTACGCGAGCAATCCTTCGGCCAACCACGCGGTGCGGACGTTCAACGCGAAGCCCGCGTCGGTCAGCGGGACAGGCCAATCTTCGCGGAGATCAGCGCCAACAGTGATGCGCGCGCATCTGGGCTCGGCGCCTTGCTGCGCCAAGACCGCCTCTTTGAACGCGAGGACGGCTGGTAGATCTAGCTCGAAGAGGCGCATGTCGGTCGGCCAGTGCAGCCGGAACGCGCGTGTGTCGAGACCGGCCGCGAGGATGACCACCTGCAGACATCCAGCACTGCAGGCCGTCGAGAGATACTCGTCGTAGAACCGGGTACGGACAATGATGCCCGCGCTGAACGCTGCCTTCAGCGCCGCGATCTCCGGGTCGTCGGAGATCGACGCCATCTCCGGGAACAGTGGCGGGGCGGCGGCTACGAACGCCGCCGCGTAAGGATCATCGAAGAGCCGATCGGGACGAAGTGCCTCCTCGGCCCGCATCTCGGCTGCACCAAGAGCAGTCGCGCCAACGCCACTGGGTGAGTCACCGGAATCCGACGTCACCGAATCAGAATGCCCTCTCCGGCAAACGATGCCCAGTCCGGAAGTGGGGGAGGGGAGCATCGATGTCAGGGTGCGAGGAGGGCCCAGAGCACTACGAGCACGGCGCCGAGAGAAACGGCGTAGCCGACGAACGCGCGCCACACTGGCAAGTCCTTCGCCAGGCGCCAGGCACAGTTGCACGCGGCCGCCGCGAGAACAAGGCCAATTCCTCGGACGATCAAGTGTGTCCACGTCCCATGTCCCGCATATCCGCCGAGCACGAACCACCCGACTCCGTACGCGAAGCCGGGAAGGAGCGCGAGCGCCATAAGAACATCGCGCATCATCGGCGAATCAGCACGTCGTCGGCTCACGACGCGCGTTATCGGCTCGGCGTCCCCGACTGTTGAGCGGGCTACCCATATCCCACTCGAGACGCGTGTCCCACGGCTATTGGATGGGCCCCGAGTAGATTCGATGACCGTGCGCGACGTCCTCGCGAATGGCATCCGCCTCGCCTTCGATGAGCATGGCGCGGGGGGGCCGGTGCTCTTGATCGGCGGAACCGGCATGCCCGGCTACGCGTGGGATCTCGTTGGCTTCGACACGAACGCGTTCGTCGAGGCGGGATATCGCGTGGTCACCTTCGACAGCCGGGGTGTGGGACAGTCCGAGGGCCGGCGGGTCCGTATTCGGTCGCGGGCATGGCGGCGGACACGGCGGCACTGATCGAGGCACTCGGCCTTGCACCTTGTCGATTGGTCGGCTTGTCGCTCGGCGGCAGCATCGCCGAGGAGGTGTGCACCACCCGGCCGGACCTCGTTCGGGCGGCGGTGCTGTGGGCGAGCGCGGGTCGGACACCCGCATTCATGCGATACAAAGCGCAAGCCAACCGCGACATCATGATCGACGCAACGCCGCCGCCGTCTTGGTTCGTGGCCGAAGTCCTGACGATCGCGTTGCCGTTCGACGTCCTCCAAAATGATGATTCGACGGTGGAGATCGTCGCGGCGTTGCTCGCCGACGAATCCCCATGGTCGGGCGATGGCCGCGCCGGTCAGATCGCAGCCGACGTGGCGCACCAGCTGACCGATGAAGAACGCGCCCAACGCTGGCCGAGCATCGGCTGCCCGTGTCTCGTCGTGGCGCACGAACACGACTTGTTGTTCCCGCCCCGCGCCGGACGCGCCGCGGCCGGGGCAATGCCCCACGGCGAGTTCATCACCATTCCGGGCGTCAGCCATGGGCAGGTGCAAGAGGCGGCCGGAACCGTCAAGACGGCCGTGTTGGAGTTCTTCGCCCGGACGTCCTAGGGATCTCTTCTGTCCTGCCGCGGGTACGACCGACGAGAGCTCATTCGAGCAGGCGGCCGGCTGAGTCGGCGGGGCCGGACCGGTCCAGCCATGTTCGGAGCTCCTCGCGTACCGGGAGGACCCGCTCGCTCCACGGATCGACGGGCCGCCCGTCGTCACCCAGGCCGTTGTAAAAGTTGACCTGGAGCGCGGGGTCGAGGTCGCGGAAGTCAGCCCGGTTGTGGCAGCCGCGCGACTCCCGCCGCGCGAGGGCGCCTCGCATTGTGGCCTCGGCCACGAGCAACCCGGCCCGGAGGTCGATGAGCTGAGCCAGATCCGACCAACCTTCTGCGCTGGGCCGCACGTCGACGTCGGCCACGACCGCACGGATCTCGTCGAGCCTGGAAAGCCCCTCGCGCAGGCCGGCATCATCACGCACGACCCCGCAGCGTTCCCACATCACGTTCCGCACCGCCCGCTGAAGCGGACGCGCCAGTTCCGGCCCGGAGCCGATCATCGCGTCCAGCTCTTCGCCGGCTTCCTCGACGACGCGACGGGGGTGGATGGCAATGTCGCAGTCCGCCGAGAACGCGGCTGCGGCCGCGCCGGCGCGTTTGCCGAACACGATCGTCTCGGTGAGCGAGTTCCCGCCCAGCCGATTGGCCCCGTGGAGCCCGGCGGTGCACTCGCCGGCCGCGTAGAGCCCGACCACCTCGGTGGCGTGGCTCTCGGGCTCGACCACGATCCCGCCCATCGAATAGTGCGCGGTCGGTGCCACCTCCATTCGCTCTCGCGAGATGTCGAGCATTTGGTACTCGATGAACTGGCGATACATGCGCGGCAGCTTCGTGACGATGATGTCCTTCGGCACATGAGTGATGTCGAGGAACACACCGCCGTTCGGGCCGCCCCGTCCCTCCGCGATCTCCGTGTAGTTGGCCAACGCCACCCGATCGCGCGTACTCAGTTCCATCCGCTTCGAGTCGTAACGCGCCATGAAGCGCTCGCCGGGCGCGTTGTAGAGGTGACCGCCCTCGCCCCGTACAGCCTCCGTCACCAGTACGCCGGCTGCCTCTTCGGGAGCGACCATGCCCGTTGGATGGAACTGCACGAGCTCCATGTCCTTCACGCGACATCCGGCGCGAAGCGCGAGGGCGATCGCTTCGCCGAAGTTCTCGTCACGACGCGAGGAGCTGCGCCGCCAGATCCGCGTGTGACCGCCGCCGCAGAGGACGACCGCGTCGGCGACGAACGCGGTTCGGCTGCCGTCGTGAAGGTCGAACGCAAGGGCACCGAAGCAGGCGCCGTCCGCAATCAACAATCGCGAAACGTAGTGTTCCTCGACGATTGGAATGCCCAGCGCGGCGACCTTGGCGGCCAGCGTTTGCAGAATGGCGCGACCCGAGTAGTCGCCGGCGTAGCAGGTGCGCCGCCAGCGGTGGGCGCCGAAGAACCGTTGATCGATGTGTCCGTCCTCGGTGCGAGCGAACTCGCATCCCCACGCCGCGAGCTCCTCGACGGCCGCCGGCGCCTCGCGCACCAATATCTCGACGACACGAGGATCACCGAGCAGGTAGCCCTCCCCGAGCGTGTCGGCGAAGTGCTGCTGCCACGAGTCCTCCGGGTCTCGAGTACCGAGGGCGGCGTTGATCCCTCCCGAAGCGAGCACCGTGTGCGCGTCGAGGCGGGACCGCTTCCCGACGACGACGACCTCGGCCCCCGCGTCGTGAGCGGCGATCGCGGCCCGCAGTCCGGCACCGCCGGAGCCGATCACGACGACGCTTGCCGTGTGGGTCCGCACGCTCGTCACGCGACAATCTGTCCGCGCGGAAGCTTCACAGTGTTGGGCGCCACGCGGTCATCTTGCCCGACCTGACGCCGGTCGGGGAGTGCACCGTTTCATTTCGATCCGACGAGCGCGAGACTCGGGCGCTATGGAGAGTCGTCCGCCCGTCTGGATCGGCCATGCTGTCCTGACCGTCGCTGACGTCGGCCGATCAGCCGAGTTCTGGCGCACGGTCGGGATGCGCGAGGTCGAAATCAACCGGCAGGTTGCGGTTCTGGAGTTGCGCGGCGGTACGCACCTCGTGCTTGTGCCCGGCGCGTCGCCAACGAATGCGGACGCGCCCTTCGACCTCATGGTCGAGGACCTCGAATCAACTCACGCAGAATGGGAACAGCGCGGGCTCGACGTCTCGCCAATCGAGCGCGGAAGAATCCATTCGTTCTTCGTCCTCCGAGATCCGAACGGCTACCGCGTCACGGTCAACAGCTCGCACGTTGTCGGCGAGGTCTGAGCGCGCCCGGACACACGCAGCGGTCAGAGCATGTGCTGCGCCAATCTCACCACGTTCTCGACGCTTTGCTGACGCACGGCCACGAACCGTCATAGCGCCTCGTTACCGAAGCGCGTACGCGTGCACCTTCGTGCCGTCGCTCGCGTACACGACACCATTCGTGATCGCGGGGAGTAGATGCTCCACCCGGTACCCGTCCACAACGGCCTGCAGATCTTCGGTGAGCCGGAGCAGTGGCGGACGCCCGCGGCGTCGAACGCGTAGAGAGTGTTCTGACCGGTCACGTACACGACGCCGTTCGCGATCGAGGCCGAGGAACTCGACGAGAAGCTCAGGTTCGCCGACCACAGTGGGGTACACGCCTTGGGTGTGCCGGAGCAGCCCTCGGTCCCGCCCGCGTCGAACGTGTGAGGTGTCCGGCGAAGTAACTGCCGTAAACCACGCCCCTGGCGACCGCCGGACCATTGAATCCGGCATTGAGGGCGGGCGTGTCCCATAGCGGCGAACAGATCGTGGGTGTGCCGGAGCAGTTCGTGACGCCGGCGGCGTCGAACGCCGTGATGGAGCTGTCCCCGACGTAGACGACACCGTTTGCAATCGCGGGCGCCGAGCGGACGCCGAAGGGCCGGTTGCCTCGCCACAGCGGCGAGCACGTCTTCGTTGTGCCGGAGCAGTTCGTGATGCCGGCCGCATCGAACGCGTACAGCGAGTTGGTGTCTTCCAGCGTGCCGACATAGAGGACGCCGTTCGCTCCCGCCGGCGGCGCGTAGATGGGTCCACCGGTACTCGCGGTCCATACCGGCGCGCACGTCTTGGGCGTGTTTGCACAGTTGCTCACACCCGCCGCGTCGAACGCGTACAGCGTGCCCTGTGTCGAACCCGCGTAGACCGTGCCGTTCCAGACGAGGGGCGAGGCCACGTAAATCGAGGTCGCGTTGCCAGTCCACAACGGCGTGCACGTCGTGGGTGAACCGGAACAGCCCGTCTTCCCGGCCGCGTCGAAAGCGAGCAGGCCCACCTCGGTGCTGACATAAGCAACGCCATTCACGACTGCCGGTGCGGCGGCGGAGCCGGTGAACGTCGCGGTCCACAACGGCGCACAGACCCTCGGGCCGGTCGAGCAGTTGGTATTACCCGCCGAGTCGAACGCGCGTATGTACCCAGGCACATCCTCGAGCGAATCCCCCGAATCAACGACGAACAGTTTGTCGTCGGCGACGACGGGAGCGCCGTTGCCCGCCGTCGTTGTCCAGGCCTCCTGTAGGCGTCCGACGTTGGCCGCGTTGATCGCGGTTTCGGTCGGGTTGTAACCCGTGCGTTGCGGCCCGAAGTCCAGCATCGGCCAACCGCCGCATCCGGTCGCGAGCAAAGTCGACACGATCAGCAACGCCGGCAAACGCCACAACCCCGGCTGCTGTCCGCGCATCATGGCCCCTCCGGGACTCAACCCGAAGTCTGCGCCCGCCCTCCCAGACTGTAAAGACCAAGAACTCCCCGGCCGTCGGCCGACTAAACTAAACCGGGCGGAGGTGCGACTCCGTGACGAGCGCGCCTCGAGCGCGATAGGCCCGGGCCGATTTCGACGCCATGATGCCGTAGTCGGCGCGCAGGCGTGCCATTCCCTCGTTGTGCCCGGTGTAGCTCGACGGTTGCTCGAGCATCCACACGATTCCCTCGGCCGCGACCTCCGACGGCTCCCAATCGGAGTGGTCGGCGTCCGGCATGTTGAACAGGAATCCTTCCGACGCGACCGGCACGTCGATCCGGAACGTGTTGACGGCGATGTCGAACGGCCGGAGCTGGTGCGCGGCCGAGACGGTGAGGTGCTCGAGTGCCGCTTTCGCCATGCCGTACGCCATGAGCTCCGGGATGTAGTTCAAGCTCGCGACCGACGAGACGTTGACGATCGCGCCCTCGCCCTGTTCCTTCATCGCCGGTGTGGCCGCCCGTATCGCGATCAACGGCGCGCGCAGATCCACGTGCATCACGAGATCGAAGCGCTTCATCTCGAGCGCGAGATCGCCAGGAAACGTGATCGCCGCGTTGTTGACGAGCACGTCGAGTCGACCGAAGCGTTCGATCGTGGTCGCGATCATGCGCTCGATTTCGTCGTCGCGGGCGAGATTGGTCGGCACCGCGATTGCTTCGCCGCCGGCCGCGGTGATCCGACGCACCGTGTCGTCGACGGTACCGGGGATCGGCAGCGGCGAGTTGTCGGTCGCCCGTGCCGCGCACGCGATCTTGCATCCGCGCCGCGCGAGCAGCTCGGCGGTGGCCGCGCCCACACCGCGCGACGCACCGGTGACGATCGCGACCCTTCCCGAAAGCTCCATGCCGGCGACCCTAGAGCGCGGGCAGGTACTGCTGCAGGGTCAGCGAGTCGGCGTAGAGGTCGCCGTACTCGGCGACGCGCGCGAGTACCGCCTCCGCTTCGAAGGTGAGCGAGTCCTCGTCGCCCGCTTCGAGCGCGGCCTCGACCTCCGACCAGGCGAGGGGCGTGGAAACGGTCGGTCGGTCGCGTAGCCGTAAGGAATATACGCAGACGGTCGTCTTGTGCCGGTCGTTCTGACTCCAGTCGACGAACACCTTGCCCGGGCGTTTGCTGCGCGTCATGTCGACGAGCACCCGATCGGGATCGCGCGACTCGAGCAGCTGGCCGAGCGCGAGCGCGAATCGCTTGGTTTCCTCATCCGTAGCGCCCGAGCCCAGTATCGGTACCGACAGGTGCAATCCCTTGCCGCCCGATGTCTTGATGACGCTCTCCAGCTCGAGGCGCGCCAACGTCTCGCGCAGCGCGAGTGCGACGCGACAACAATCGACGATCGTCGCGGGCGGGCCCGGATCCAGGTCGATCACCATCGCGGTCGGGTGCGCGGGATCGGCGAGCGTCCACTGATGCGTGTGGAGCTCGAGCGCGGCCAGATTGGCGAGCCACACCAGTGCCGGGAGCTCCTCGACGAGGCATCCCTTGGTGCCGCCGGTCGCCTCGTTACCGGGCGCCGTGTCGACCCAATCCGGATGATGCGACGGGCAGTTCTTCTCGAAGAAGCGGGGGCCATCCGGGCCGTCGGGTGCCCGGACCAGGGTGTGCGGACGCTGCGCGAGGTGGGGGAGCACCCAGGGCGCGATCCGGCGGTAGTAGTCGATCACGTCGGCTTTGCGGAACCCGGCGGCGGGGTAGAGCACCTTGTCGAGATTCGAGAGCGTGACCTCGCGGCCCTCGATCTCGACCTTCCTCCGGCTCGCCTGCCCCCTCGCCATATCTAGACTTGACCTTATGCCCAGTGCCATTTGGACCGGCTCGATCAGCTTCGGCCTCGTGCAAGTACCGGTGCGCCTCGTCGGCGCGACCAAGAGCCGCGACGTCAGCTTCAACCAGCTGGAAGAGGGAACCGGCGCGCGCATCCGCTACAAGAAGGTGTCCGACGCCACCGGGGAAGAGGTGCCGGCCGAACGGATCAAGCGCGGCTACGAGATCTCGAAGGGTCGCTACGTGATGATCGAGCCCGACGAGCTCGACGTCTTGCGCCCGAAGGGCAGCCACGCCATCGAGATCGAGGAGTTCGTCGACCTCGACGAGATCGATCCGCTTTACTTCGAGCAGCCGTACTATCTCGTCCCCGACGCCCGAGGCGTGAAGCCGTACAAGCTCCTCGTCGAGGCGATGACGGAGCTCAACAAGGTCGCCATCGGCCGCATCATCGTGCGCAGCAAGGAACGCCTGGTCGCGATCCGGCCGGTCGACGGCATGCTGTGCATCGAGACGATGCGCTACGCGGACGAAGTCCTGCCCCGCACCGACCTCGTCCCCGACGATACCGACGTCGAGCTGAACGAACGCGAACGCGCGATGGCGCGCCAGCTCGTGGAGTCACTCGCGGCGGACCACTTCGAACCCGAGAAGTATCACGACCAGTACCGCGAGCAGGTGCTCGATCTGATCGAACGCAAGGCGGCCGGAGAGGAGATCGTCGCCGAGCCGCTCGTCGAGCCGCCCGCCAAGGTGCTCGACCTGGTCGCCGCGCTCGAAGCGTCGCTCGAGAAAGCACAGAACGCGAAGGAGCGACACCCGAGCGTCGCCGCTGCGGGTTTGCCGCAGAAGCCCGCCAAGGCGCCGGCGAAGAAGTCGGCCGCCAAGAAAACCGCGGTCAAAACGCGGGCGAAGGCGCCCGCGAAAAAGCGCAGCGCCTAACACGGCCGTATGGGCCCTTGACATCTCGCTCGTACCGGCGCAGCCTTTTTTTTTGCACCCCTGCGAACGATTTCCTGTACAACGCTCCGACGCCGGAGGTTGAGGTATGGATTCGGTATCTTTCGAGATCCGACACCGCCACGACGGCGCCGCGGAGGTCAGGCTCGGCGGTGAACTCGACCTGTGTACCGGACCCGACGTCGCGTCGCGCCTGCGACGCCTCTTGCAGACCTCGCCGGTCGAGACGGTCGTTCTCGACCTCGGTGGACTTTCATACTGCGACTGCACCGGACTGAACGTCTTCGCGAACGCCCAACGTGAGGCCGAACTCCTCGGCAAGAGCCTCGTGCTGACGCGGCCCGGCGGTCTCCTCCGCCGGGTCTTCGAGAGCGTGCAGTTCGGCCGCGTCGTCAAGATCGCCGACGAAGAGACGCAGTTCGACTACAAGAGGGATCGAGCGGGGCCGACCTCGCCGAACCGTGAGTCATGATTCGTTCGTTGGTCGCCCGGCTCGAGCCCGCTCCGCTAGCGGTGCGGGAGACTCGCCGGTTCGTGCGAGACATCCTGCGGGTCTGGGACGCCGAGATTCTCGCCGAAGTCGCAGAGCTCCTCGCGGGCGAGCTCGTCACCAACGCGGTGCTCTATGCCGAGACACCCATCGACGTGCATCTGGCCTGGAGCGACGGCGACACCCCTCGCTTGCGGGTGAAGGTGTGCGACGAAGCCGACGAGATGCCGCAGATCGTCGAACCGCCCCGCCCGGGTGGCCATGGTGGCTATGGCCTGCGTCTGCTCGAACGATTCTCGAGCGACTGGGGCGTCGAACGACGCGACAGCGGCGGCAAGTGCGTCTGGTTCGAGGTGGGGGCGAACCTCTGATGGACAGCCTCCTCGAGGATCTCGACGACGTCGACGTGGCGTCACCTGAGGCGGCGCGGTGACGATCGCCACCGTCAGCATCGAACGGCGCGACGCGCTGCCGGTGGTTCGCGTGCTCGGAGACATCGATTTCCCCAATTCCGACGCGGTGCGCACCGACATACTCGCGACCGTCCCGCTCGACGGGCCCGGCATGATTCTCGATCTCACGCAAACGACCTACCTCGACAGCGGCGGGATTCGACTGCTGTTCGAGGTCGCGGAACGGCTACGCGTTCGTCGACAGCTTCTCGTACTCGTGGCATCGCAGGAAGCACTGATTCGACGCGTCATCGCACTGACGAAGCTCGACGACGTGGTGCTCCTCGTCGCAACGGTCGACGAAGCGCTCAACATCCTGCAGGACGACGTCTGAGTCGAGCCGTTCGCACCTTCGCCGATGCCGCGTTAGGACGCGAGGCGCTTCGGCGTGGGCCGCGGCGCCGTGCGAGTCGGCAGCGTGCGCACCTCGGCGCCCTCCGGCTCGTGTTCGGCCTCGAGCCATCCGCAGGCGGCGCAGACCGGCGAGCCGTCGCCGGCCGCGCCGAACGTTGCACACGCCTCGAACGCAGCGCTGACCAACTCGTTGCTGACCAACTGGTCTACCTCGATCGTCTCCATGCGGGAGAGCATGGCAGAGGGGTGTGACAGCGACTGGGAGTCAGACCTGAACCGAGTGACCGTCTCGCCAGGTGCGAAGGACCAGATAGTGACCCTTGAGCGCGGCGTGATCCCACACGCCGAAGCCGATCAGCGTGCCCTCGTGACCGGAGCTCGCGGGAAGCTGCTTGACCCGCCGCAACCCGTCGGCGACGCCGGCGCGGGTCAGGTGCTCCGCCGCTGCGATTCCCTCGCCGAGCAGGCGGCCGATGTCGTAGGCCGCGCAACCGATCGGACCGCCGGCCGCGTGAGGGAACCGTTCTTGTAGGCGGACACGGCTGCGGTTGTCGTCGGCGATGGTGTCGATGTACTCCCATCCCGCGTAACCGTCGCGCCAGTCGGGGCGCGCGTAGCCGAACATGAGCGCGGAGTTCGCGAGCACGGGAACGTCCCATCCCAGCGACGACCGCGCGAGCGCGACCGCGCGCGACGAGACCCCCAAGCCGAGATAGACGAGCACGTCGGGCTCCGCTTCGCGCAACCGCCCGAGGAGCTCGGTGGCGTCGTCGGCCAACGATTGAATGCTCGCCGTGCCGGTGACCTCGAGCCCGAGGCGAGCTCGGGCTACTTCGAAGCATTCGGCGTAGCGGCGCCCCACCGGCGACTGGTCGAAGATCACCGCCGCGCGCCGGAGCCCGCGCTCCACCATGCGTGCCGCGAGGACCGGCGGCTCCTCCTCGAGCGAGCCCACCTGGTAATGGAACATCCATTGCGAGCGCGTGCGCTCGCCGCCCGAGTAGTTGATCGCGGGGATACGCGCCGTGTCGCACAGCGGCGCGACGATGAGCGCGTTGTCGGAGATCGACGGTCCGACGATCGCGACGACATCGTCGTCGTCCAACTCCCGGAACGCCCGCGCCACCTCGGCTTCGCTCCCCGACGGCAGTCCGCGCGACTGTCGTTCGATCAGCTCCACGTCGCGATCGAGCCGCCCGGTTGCCGCGACCTCGTCGATGCCGATCCGGAGCGCCTTCTCGAAGAGGTCGCCCATCTGGGGGAAGTCGTAGAGGAGCCCGATGCGTACCGGCAGCGCAGTCGTGTTCGCCATCGCCGTATCCTTCCACGATGCTGCGCGAGAACGTCGAGCGCATCGCGGGGGACGCGATCCACGCCGCCTGGAGCGGGATCACCCGGCTGGGCGCGGTCGGGCCGCGTCACCGGCGCGCCCGCGCGTTCCACGCCTTCGGCGACGGCAGCATGATCGCGTTCCCCCAGTCGGTGCTGTTCGGCGAGGGTCGCATTGCGATCGGTCGCGGAACCACCGTCGGGCCGTTGGCGAGCATCAGCGCGGGGATGCCATCGCAAGCGGGGACACGAGGTGAACCGATCATCACGATCGGCGATCGCTGCGCGCTCGGTAAGGGCATCGGCATCGTCGCGCACGAGCGCGTCGAGATCGGCGACGACATCTGGACCGGCCTCTACGTCTACGTAACCGATCAGAATCACGGCTACGAAGACGTCGAGCTACCGATCGGCGTGCAGATGTGGAAGAACGAGCCGGTTTCGATCGGCGACGGGAGCTGGCTCGGACACGGCGCGATCGTCCTGCCGGGCTCGCGCATCGGCCGGCACGTCGTGGTCGCCGCGGGTGCGGTCGTCGCCGGTCTTCACGTTCCCGATAACGCCGTCGTCGCCGGCGTTCCCGCGCGGGTCGTCCGGCAGTACGTCGCGGGGGAGGGCTGGGTGCCCGTCCCCCGCGACGCTGCATCTTCAGCGGAGTGAACCCCGAGATCAGCCGCCCGCGGCCGCGGGCGAACCGGGCGGCGTCGGATACTTCTTCGGCGTGAGGTCGGGTGGCGGGTCGTTGTAAATCGTCACCGCGCCGGTCGTGTCGAACAGCTTGGCGGGCGTGGCCGGCCACTTGCCGCCGGGATACCGCTTACCGCCGTCGACGAGCTCGTACATTCCGTTGCCGACGACGCCGGTCTCGTCCTCGCCGCGGGCGTTCGGGTTCCACCACAGCAGCCCCGCATTGTCGAGCCCGTTCGGATCGTTCCCATTCCAGAACCCGTGATCGCCGAACGTCGTGAACGTGGCGATGGTTGCGTCCGCGTTTGCGGGCGGCGCGATCGCGTACATGCCGGCACGGAAGTTCTCGGGCGTGAGCTTCGGTCCTGCCGTTTGGAGGCCGTCGAAGAGCATCTTCAAGTCACCCAACGTGATCGCGTAGCTCTTGTCGCTCGGTGGCTTGGTGCCGTAATACCACTGGTGCACCGTGTATGCCTGGTTCTTCGACTGCACCACGCGGGTGGGTGTGAGCTGGAGCCCGAAGGCGTGTGCCCACTGGTCCTGGTCGAAGGAACGGCCGAAGACGCTCGTATCCGCGAGAACCGTCCCGCCCATGATCCATTCGGGGTGGTAGTTCTGTGCGGTTGCTTCCTTCGTGAAGAAGCTCGGCATGAGCGGGTCACCGGTGAAGATCACGCTGGTCGCGTTGGCCTGCTTCAACGCCACCGCGATGTCGTGCGCGTTCTGAGTGAGCGCGTTGAAGTCGAGGAAGTAGGTCTTGTGCAGCTTGAGGGGGACGCCCGCGTCCTTCAGCAGCTGCACCATGTCGTCCCACGACGCTTTGAACCGGCCGTCCTTGGTGTCGTAGCTGAGGAACGCGAACGTTCGGGTCTGGGTCCTGAACGACGGATCACCGGCGTATTGGGCCGGTTTTCCGGCGAGCTGTTCCTTGATGAACGAGGCCAACATCTGGCTCGTCTGCTCCGGCGACGGGCCGATCGGCCAGATGTACGGCGAGTGTTCCTGGATGAACCGCTGCGGCGCGGCGATCGAGCAGGTCCCGATACAGAGCACCTTGTTCGCCGCGAGCTCGCTCGAGAAGCTCTGGGCCTGGATCGGCCCGCCGATGACGGCGAACACGTGCAGCTGTTTTACCGCCTTGTCGGCGTCGGCCTTGGCCGCGACCTCGTCGTCGCCCGCGCCGGTGCCCTGGATCTTCACCAGCTCGATCTTGCGACCCCAGAGCTGGTATTGACTCTCCAGGAGCTTGGTGTAGCTCTTGACCGCGGCGTCTATTTTCGCCGGCGGGTCGTACGTGCCGGTGGCTTTCAGCAACCCGTCCGTCACCGGATCCGGCCTCGAGCGGTAGTAGCCGATTCGGATCGTGTCGGCCGTGACCGCCGGCGCGGCCAGGACGCCGCCGTTGTTGCCGTCGTACTTGGGTACGCACGGCGCCGGGGCGAGAAGCGGTATCGCGACGCGCCCCGTTGCCGGGTCGCAGTGGTCCTGCCAGGTGTACTTCGCGAGTGTGCCGGCCTTCTGCGCGGCCGCGTACTGGATCGGGACCTCGCTCGCGGGGGCTGCAGTTCCGCCGGGTGCGATCGCCGTCTTCTTGTCGTCCTTGTTGCTCACCGCCAGTGCGACGGCGACGATCGCGATCACCACGACGATCACGATGAATGGTGCGTAGCGCAGGAGCGGCGATCGTCTCTTGCGCGGTGTGGTCGGTTGCATTCGTTCCCCCCTGTATTCGTCGAGCGATTCTTTCAGATCTCCGTCGTGGTTCCGCTGCGCGCGATCGCGGTACCGGCGGTGCCGAGATACGAGTGCACGACGCGCTCGTCGCGTACGACTTCGTCGGGTGGTCCAACGGCGACGATCTCGCCCAGGTCGAGCGCGACGAGCCGGTCGGCGATGCCGAGCAGGAGCGGAACATCGTGCTCGATCACGAGCAGCGTGGCCCCGGTGCGCTCGCGTATGCGCAGCAGTAAGGGGCCGAGTGCCTCGGCCTCGCGTTGCGCGATGCCCGACGACGGCTCGTCGAGCAACAACACCGACGGACCGTGCGCGAGGGAGCACGCGAGGTCGACGATCCTCCGGCTGCCCGTCGAGAGCTCGCGCACGAGCTTGTCGCGGAAGTCGGTGATGCCGAGCATCTCGAGCAGCTCCTCGACGCGCGCGTCGACCTCGTCCTCGGCGTCGATCACCCACGGCAGGTGGAGCGCGGCCGCAACGGGATCGCGCACGTCGAGGTGACGTTCGAACGACAGCGCGATCGTCTCGCGCACGCTGAGCGAGCTGAACAGCCGGCCGTCCTGGAACGAGCGGCCGAGACCGAGGCGAGCGCGCGCGGAGGCCGACAGGCGCGTGATGTCGCGCCGGTCGTCGCCCTCACCCAACGCGATGGTGCCTTCGTCGGCGGGAAGGAAGCCGGAGACGACGTCGAACAAGGTGGTCTTGCCCGCGCCGTTCGGGCCGATGAAGCCGACGATCTCGCCCGCGCGGGCCGACAGCGAGATGTCGCTCAGTGCCGCGAGCCCGCCGAAACGCTTCGACACGCCGTCGAGTACGAGCCGCTCACGCGCCGACGGCGTCTGAGTGATGGCCGCGCTCTCGACCTTGGCGCCGTTGCCGCTCGGGCCGTTGGTGCGCGGGCCTGCGATCGTTGCCGGCACCGTCGCGGCGGCGGCCGCCGGTGCGCCGTCGTGCATCATCGTTGCCGCGCCCTCGAGGAACACCGAGCGCAGCACGTCGGGCCGTTCGAGCAGCTCCGCGGTCGGACCGTGGAACCGGATCTCACCCTTCTCCATGAAGAACGCCGTCTCCGCGATCGTGAGCGCGAGGTTGACCGACTGCTCGACGAGCACGATCGTCGTTCCTTGGGCGGCCATGTCGCGCACCAGTGGGAGTAGCTGCTCGACGATCGCGGGCGCGAGACCGAGCGACAGCTCGTCGATCATCAACAAGCGCGGTTGCTCGATGAACGCCATGCTCAAGGCGAGCATCTGCTGTTGACCGCCCGAGAGATTGCCGGCCGGTTCGGGGAGCCGACTGCGCAGGATCGGGAACAGCTCGAGCACGCGTTGCGTCGCGAGGTCGACGCGTGCGGGATCCTTGCGGTGGACCCAGCCGGCGAGGCGGAGATGCTCGGACACGGTCAACGTCGGGAAGACCCCTTGGCCACCGGGCACGACGACCACGCCGCGCTCCGCGACCTCGTTGGGCGGGGCGTAGGTCATGTCGCGGCCGTCGAACACGACGGCGCCGTTCGTCGCTTCGACGAGACCTGCGATCGCCTTGATGAGTGTCGACTTGCCCGCGCCGTTCGTACCGAGCAGCGCGACGATCTCGCCGGCGTCGACCTCGAAGTCGACCCCGAACAGCACCTGCACATTGTCGTAGTGCACGTCGAGATTGCGCACCACGAGGAGCTTGACGAGTCCCTGGCTGCGCTTGAGCCTCACCTCGGCCTGCGCCGCGGTCGACGTCCAGACCCGGCTGATGTCGGACTTCACGTAAAGCGACGCCGACGAGAGGATCCACGCGCCGGTGAGGAAGATCGGAACCATGATCAACAGAC
>JALYLU010000002.1:0-4985 GCA_030774075.1 Actinomycetota bacterium
TCGTACCACGCGGCGTCGATCTGCTTGCGATGGCCGGCGGCGCGTCTGGGGACGGGTGCCGTGCGCGCCGCGAGCGGTTCCGCGAGCCCGCCGATGTCGACGACCCAGATGCGCCGGCCCGCGTCGTACGCGGGCACACCGATCGAGCCGAGGGTCAGCACGAACCTTTGAGGATCGAGCCCGGGGCGCGGATCTTTGTCGGTGAGATTGAAGTAGCCGCGTACGCCGCGGTCGTATGCGGCGGCGGCCTCGTATCCGTTCAGGCCGAACTGGATGTCAGTCGGATGCAGCTTCGCGTGCGACGCAGCGCGAAAGTCGCTGATGGGGCTGAGGAGATACGACTTGGGGTTCGGCGGCGGTCGGAACGCGACGACGCTGACGATCGCCCATGCGGCCGCGAACGCATTGATGCCGATGACGACCAGCATCCGGCGGGTGACCGCGATGGTTTTGACCGAGATCGACGCCGGCAGGGCCAGCGCGAAGAACGCGGGGAGCAGCAGCCGACCGTGCATGTAGTCACCGCCGATGGCGGTGATGTAGAGCGCGTGAAGGAGAGCGGCGGCCAGCATGGCCGCAGTGGCGATCGCAAGCCGGCGGTCGCGATTGGCCAGAGAGCGGTAGACGACAGTCGCCGCGATCAATATGGCGGTCAGCCACAACCGGTAGGGCCCGATGAAATTCCTCGCGTACTCCCAACCCTGACCGAAGTGCACTCCTCCCGCGTCCTTGGCGAGTGCAGTGGTGGGTACGAGCATCGCGTAGTAGCCCATGCGGAAGATCTGGTAGGCGAGTGGCAGCGTGAAGATCGCGACGACGTCGAACACGATTCGCCGCGGCCGCACCACCATGAACCACGCGACGAGCACGCAGAGCATCATCAAACCGAGATCCGGACGCACGAGCGGCGCGAGGCCCAGTACCACGCCGAAACCGAGCCGCCTACTCCCGTTGATCTCCGCCGACCGCGCGGCCGACACGAGCACGAACCACGCCGCGGCGATCCACAACCACACGAGGCCCATTTCCAGTCCCGAGGTCGAGAAGTCCCATACGACCTTCACTGCCGCGACGAGGATCAGCCCGACAGGGACGACGATGCCGCTCTCGTCGTGGTGTAAGAGCCGAGCTGCCTTGCCGGCGAGCGCGAAGGCGGCGACCGCCGTGCCCAGGCTTGCGAGCAGCGCGATCCATTCCATGCTCGTGAACGCGCCGAAAAGGGCGCGGCCGATGACGAGCACCACGATCCACAACGTGCTCGTCGATGCTTCGACGCGTTCGCCGGCGTTGAAGACCGGACCGTGGCCGGCGAAGATCTGGTCGACGATGCGCATGTTGATGAACGCGTCCTCGTCCATCCAGCGGTGCTGCCAACCGCCGACCGCGATCATGAGCGCGGGAACGTATGCCGGCGCGGCCGCGCCGAGTCGTGCCCAACGCGCCGGCCGCCGCTGCACCTCGGGTTCGTCGTTCTGGTCGGAAGCGAGCAGCGTCGTCATCGCGTGGTTCCCAGGATTTCGGTCAGGATCCAGCGCGCGGCCCACGTCGCGGCCGTCGGCGTGAAGTGACGGCCGTCGGGGCGGGCGTGCAGTCCCATGACGCGTGCGGGGCACGGAGGTCCGCCCGGGCACAGCTTCGTCGCAAGGTCGACGACGGAGACCTGGCTGCGGTGGCGCGCTTGGAAGCGTCGCAGCAGCGCGTTCAGGCGCACGTACCCGTCGTTGTCGGCCTTCAGGCTGGTGGTCTGCGTGCCCTGGGCGGGGTTGGGGGCGGGTCCGGCCTCCGTGATCATCACGACGTGCGCGCCGCCGGCAGTGAGGCGCGCGAGCGCCGCATCCATGCGCGCCATGATCTCCTTTTCTCCGGCGGGGGTTCCCGCGACGACCGTGCGGCCGTCGACGACGAGGTCGGACTTCTCCCAGATGCTCATCCACAGGACGATGGTCGGTCGAACGCGGGCGAGTGCCTGGCCCACGTCGGAGTCGACGAGCGCGGGGCAGCGCGACGAGTTCGGTGTGATCGCTTCGTTGCGGGTCGTCGTGATCTGTCCGCTCGCGACACCGCACCCGAAGACGGAGCCCTGGAAGGTCGCGATGCCGGCCGCATCGCCGGCCGCGTTCAGACCCGGCCACAGGCTGCACGCCGTCGAGTCGCCGACGAGCAGGATGCGTTGGTCGCGTGCGGACACGGGCAGGGAGAGCGGCCCCATCTTCGCGGCCGCGGTCTTCGCCTCGCTCGTCTCACTCGTGCGGGGCGGGCCGCACAGCAGCGGGTCGCCGTAGCCCCAGATGAACCCGGGCGGTGCGGTTGCACCCACCGCGGAAGCCGTAATGATGCCGGCCATGACGGCGACCGCGGGCGCGAAGGCGGCGGCCGACAGGCGCAGGCTCCACGTGCGTTCGCGGATCGGACGCTCGACGAGATAGTACGACGCGATCGCGGCGGCGAAGGTGACGCCGAGGCGTAGCACGTTGAGCGCGGTGGTTCCGACGTGCACCCGTGACGGCACCAGCCAGACGTCGATCGGCCAGTGCCACAAGTACAAGCCGTAGGAGATCCGTCCGATCCACGCGAGCGGTCGCGTCGACAATAGGGACGACACCGGTCCGGGCTGCACCACGCCCGCGATCAGCACTGCGACGACTCCGGCGAACAGCGCCGAGCCGCCGCGGTAGTAGCTCGCGCCGGTCCCCGACGCCCCGTGTGTGGCGACGAGCACCGCGACGATCGCCGGGATCGCCGCGACCGCGAGCGCGCGTCGTGCACGCGCGTCCGGTTTCCACGCGAGCAGCAGCAGCGCGAGCAACGCACCGATGAGCAGTGTGTGCGCGCGGGCGTCGGTCGCGTAGTACGCACCGGACGGATCGCCGGGGTGGAACCGCAGCCCCATGGAGAGGATCGATCCCGCCGCACCGAGGACACACACGCAACCGAGCACGCGCGTCGAGCCGCGGCCGAGGCGCAGACACGCGAGCACCACCAGCGGCCACACGAGGTAGTACTGCTCCTCGATCGCGAGCGACCACATGTGGCGCAGCGGGGACGCGGCGGAAAACAGCTGGAAGTAGCCCCGTTGGTCGAAGATGAAGCGCCAGTTCGCGACGTAGAACAAGCTCGCGAACATGTCGTCGCGCACGCCGTTGCGCTCCCAGGGCACGACGGCGAGATGCGAGTACGCCGCGACGAAGGCCAACACCAACAAGAGGGCCGGGAGCAGCCGGCGTGCCCGGCGCGCCCAGAACGCGGCGAACCGGAGCTTCGACGCGCGGCGGAACTCGAGCACGAGAAGCGTCGTGATCAAGAAGCCCGAGAGCACGAAGAAGGTGTCGACGCCGAGGAAGCCGCCCTTCGCCCACGCGTAGTCGTAGTGGTATGCGATGACCGAGAGGACGGCGATCGCGCGGAGACCGTCGAGCGCCGCGTGATAGCCGAACCGAGGTGCGGTCGAACCTGCGTCGAATCCTTCCGCGGCGATCGGCTGGTGCAGCGCGTCGGGCGCCGTACGGCCCACCGTCTCGGTCCCCCGGGTCACGGAGCAGAGGTTACGGGAGTCGAAGCTTTGCGAGCTTCCACGCGCGGACGAGGACCGTCCGGAAGACCGCGTTCAGAAGCCCGAATCTCCGGGGCGCGCGGCACTAGGTTGCCCGCCGTGTCCCGATTCGGGCGTGTGCTGCTCGTGATCGTCGCGGTCGCGTTCGGGATTCGTGTCGCGTACGTCGCGATCGCGAAGGCGGGCCCGTGCCCGCTCGTCCTGGCCGATGGCACGCGCATCGGGAGCTCTCCGAGCAAATGCCTGCGGGGCGACGAGCTCTTCTACAACGCGGAGGCGAATTACCTGGCGGCCGGCCACGGCTTCAACGAGCCGCTTTCGGCGTTCATCCATCCCGGCTTGAAGCCGCCGCCGGCCGCAGATCACCCGCCCCTGACTGTCGTCGTCCTCGCGCCGGTGTCGTGGTTCATCGAGCACGCGCCGCTCTCGTGGATGATCAAGGAGCCGCTGCACGATCACGCGCGTGAGCACCGCTACACGATGGTGTTGCTCGGAACGCTTCTCGTCGCGCTGGTCGGCTTGCTCGGCCGCCGCGTCGGCGGCGACGCGGTCGGGCTCGTCGCGGCCGCGATCGCCGCGGTGAGCCCGGACATCTGGGTCAACGACGGGCTCGTGATGTCGGAAACCCTCACCGCGCTGACCGTCGTAGGTGCGATGTCGGCCGCGCTGTGGTGGCGCGATCGACCGAGCTGGCGGGGGGCGGCGGCTCTCGGAGGAGCGTGCGGGCTCGCCGCGCTCACGCGGGTGGAGTTCCTCCTGCTCGTGCCGCTGCTCGCGATCGTCGTCGCCTGTTCATTGCCGCAGCCCTGGAGCGTGCGGTGGAAACAGGCGCTCGTGGCGCTCGCGACCGCGCTTGTCATCATGGCGCCATGGGTGGGCTTCAATCTCGCGCGGTTCCACGACCCGACGTTCGTCTCGACGAACGACGGTCTCACCCTGGCCGGCGCGAACTGCGATGCGATGTACCACGGGCGGGCCACGGGCTTCTGGACGCTCCAGTCGTGCGCCGACAACCCTCCGCCCGGTGACCAGTCCCAGGTCGCCAGCGCGTTTCGCCGCCGGGGTCTCGACTACATGAAGGGCCATGCTTCGCGAGTTCCCTTCGTGGTCCTGGCGCGCCTCGGCCGCACCTGGAGCCTCTTTCGTCCCCTCGACATGGTGACGCTCAACACTGGAGAAGATCGCGAGGAATGGGTGACGCGCCTCGGTCTCGTCGCGTATTACCCGACGTTGCTGTTCGCGGTCGCCGGCGTGGTGGTGATGTGGCGACGTCGGGCCCGCGACGCGTTGTGGGTCCTGCTCGTGCCGGCGATCGTCGTCGCGCTCAACACCATGGTCACCTACGGGCAGACGCGCTTTCGCGCGGGTGCCGAGCCTTCGCTCGCGCTACTCGCCGCGGTCGGGATCGTCGCGATAAGCCGATGGTTGCAATCCC
>JALYLU010000002.1:4995-32695 GCA_030774075.1 Actinomycetota bacterium
AAACGCTCGAGCGCCGAGTTGCTCCCGGCAGCCTGATGAAGGCCACGACCGCGATCGCGTAGGCACCGAGCGCCGCGAGCTGTACGGCGCGGAACCCGATCGCCATCGACAGGATCGTGGTGAGCACTGAGCCGATGACCGAGAAGAAGCCGTTCACGGCCCAACCCCACGCCACGTACTCCTCACCGTGCTCCGTGAGCGACGCGATCCGGCCCAGGCCGAGCGGCATGAACATGCCGAGGCAGAGTCCGAGCGGTGTGAGGATCGCGCCTGCGAACACGACCCGGACCGCGAGACCGGTCGAGAGCAGCCGGCCGTCGAGGATCGACGGGAGCGCCAGCTCGTAGAACAGGGTGAGCGCGGCGAGCACCGCGAGGAGGATCGGCACCGCGGTGCGGGCCCGATCGGCAAGCCTCCGGCTGAGGAGCGCACCGACGCCGGTCGACAGCAGGATCGCCGCGAGCGTCACGGTGAGCGAATAGGTGGGGTAGCCGAGGAACTGCACCAAGCGCTGGATCATCGTGATCTCGAAGAACATGAACCCGAGCCCGAGCGCGGCGAAATACACGGCCGACGTGCCCTTGGCCGGAAGCGCGCGCCACTTCCGGCGCACTGCGAGGAAGGGTGCCAGCAGGAACACGGCTGCGTATATCGCCGAGATCGCGAGGAGCAGGAGCAGGACGCGTTCACCGATCGCGTCTTCCGGGTCACTGCTCTTGAGCGGTTGCGCGATGTGCGAGAGCACGTCGCGAAAGCGAGCGAAGTGCCAAAAGTAGGGCGCGTCGTCGTAGACCGGGGTGATGTTCTTGGGCGAGTGCGACACAATCGCCGCGACCTGCGCGTTCGTTCCCGACGCCAGCCGGCTCACGACGCTGGTGCCGATGACGTGGCCCGGCGCCGCGTAGGGGTGTTGCTCGGGCAGATGCGCGATGCCGCCGAGGAACCGATCGGTCTCGGCCTTGGTGAACGCGGTGCGTTTGACGACGATGGTCGAGAGTGCGCCCGACTTGGTGAGCTGAGCGGCGACGAGCAGGTGATTGTTGGGGTCGCGGATACCGAGCTGCTCGAGCGCCTTGCGCGCGGTGACGATGTACCGACTCGTCCGGTTCGGAGTGTCGAAGTTCAGCTCGCCGAACTGCACCACCATGATGCCGTTCTCGGTCAGATGCCGGAGTGTCGTCTTGATCATCTGCGTGGTGTAGAGGTAGCTCTCCGAGAGCACGAATGCGCCCGAGGAGGCCGCGTTCGTCGCCGCGTAGCTGTCGGGCGCGACATACCAGGTCAGGTCGTACTGCGCGTTGGTGCGCGCGAGATACGAACGGCCATCGCCTTGGTGCAGATGCACCGCGGGTTGCTGCGTCAGGTGGCCCGTGTAGTCGGCGAAACGCTTTGTGAGCAGCGACACCGTTACGGGATTCAGCTCTACCGCTTCGATGTTCGGCGCGTGGTTGTACAGCGAGGCGAGGATCTCGTTTCCGCCGGCTGAACCGATGATCAGCTCGCGTCCGGGGGGCCGGCCGAGGACGTCGAACGGGATCGCGCGAGGGTCCTTCGCGTAGAACCCGAGCGACGCCGGGTTGCCGTCGAACCGCCGGATTCCGGAGCCGAAGGTGCCGTCGTGCACCAAGAGGTAGTTGGAGGTGTCGGGTCCGAACTGTACGACGTCGACGCGGAACACCGGCCCCCAGGCCGAGTAGAGCGTGATCGGGGTGTAGAGCTTTCCGTCCTCGGTCCGTACGTCGGGCAGGGCGTTCGCGGCGACGACCGTGACCACGAGCACCACGCTCGTGATGGCGGCGAAGCCGAAGAGCAGCGACTTCGGCGCGCACGACGCCAGCCCCACGACCGCGAAGATGAGGGCCGAGAGCATGACGACGCGCGGTGGCCCCAGGCGCGTGATCAACGGGATCGCCAAGAGGCAGCCGAGACCGGCGCCGACGAGATCGGAGAAGTACATGCGACCGATGCCGTCGCCGGCCCGCCCGAGCAGCACCGCGACGATGATCCCGAAGGCGATGAACGTGGCGAAGATCGCGAGGCAGATGACGCCGAGCCGGAACAGGTTGGTGAAGGACGATCGCGTCCCGTAGTCCCAGATCGCAATGGTGTTGACGCGCATCTTCGCGACCACGAGATAGCCGAGCGCGATGCTCACGGCGCCCCAGACCGAGCACACCGCGATGATGCGCTCGGTCGCCCAGCGACGCACTGGCGAGAACACCGCCACGAACACACTGCCCGAGCCGATGCCCAAGAGCGCGAGCCCGATGACCAAGTAGGTGTAGTAGTACCAGAGCTTGAACGAGACGATTCGGGTGTAGCCGACTTCGAGCAGGAGCCCTGCGAGGCTGACGAGGAGGATGATGAGCCAGCGCGGCACGCGAGGTGCGTCGACACCGCTCGGGCCGAGCGTGTCGGAGCTGACCATGCTCATCGTCAGTTCCCCCGGAGCT
Source organism: Actinomycetota bacterium (assembly GCA_030774075.1). GTDB lineage: Bacteria > Actinomycetota > Acidimicrobiia > IMCC26256 > PALSA-610 > PALSA-610. Next base: position 7,449 of record JALYLU010000002.1, read on the forward strand.
GTCTTCGACTGATCGACCACACGTCGGAAGCGGCGATGGTACCAACCCAATGACGACATGACTGTTACCGAGCAACGAGTACCGCAGTCCGGTGAGGGCACCTACGTCGGTGGGCTCGACGGCCTGCGGGCGGTCGCGGTCGCGGCTGTCGTCGTCTTTCACTTCGCGCCGTCCGTCCTGCCCGCGGGTTTCCTCGGCGTCGACGTGTTCTTCGTGGTCTCGGGCTTTCTCATCTCCCGGCTCGTCACGCGCGAGATCGAGCGATCGGGCGCGGTGTCGCTCGGCAACTTCTGGGCGCGCCGCGCGCGCCGGCTGCTTCCCGCGCTGGCAACGGTCACGGTCGTCGTTTTGTGCGCGGCGGCGATCTCCTTCTCGAGGAGTGAGATCCACGACCTGCGCGCCCAGGCCCTCGGCACGCTCTTCTACTGCGCGAACTGGGTGATCATCTTCGCCAAGGGCAACTACTTCACCAGCCTCGGGCGACCGTCACCGCTCTTGCACATGTGGACGCTGGCCGTCGAAGAGCAGTTCTACCTGGTGCTGCCGGTCGTGTTGTTCGCGGCGCGGCGCGTCGTCGTTCGCCATCCTGTCCGGACGGCGACGATCGCCTTGGTCGGGGCCATCGCGTCGACGGTCTGGATGGGCGTGCTCGTGTCGCCGACGGGCGACCCCTCACGCGCCTATCTCGGGAGCGATTCCCACGCGATGAGTTTGCTCGTGGGCGTTGCGCTCGGCGTGCTCGCGGGAGCCGGCCGGCCGTGGACGTCGCTCACCGGTTGGATGCGCTCGAACGCGACCGCCGCCCGCGCCGCGCCCCTGCTCGCTGCCGGGTCGCTCCTCGCGATCCTCGTGACGATGCGCGTCACCCGCGATCGCACACTTGCGCTCTACCGCGGTGGCTTCCTCGTGTTCGCGCTGCTGTGCGCGGTGGTCATCGCGGTCGTCGTGACGATGCCGGCCGCGCCGCTTGCACGACTGCTGCGTACGCCGGGGCTCGTCGCGATCGGACTCCGCTCCTATTCCTTGTATCTGTGGCATTGGCCCGTGCGGGTGTTCGTCACGCCCCGCCCGGGACTCGAAGGAGTGGCGCTGTTCGTTGTCCGGCTCGCCATCTCGATCGTGCTCGCGGAACTGTCGTTCCGCTTCGTCGAGCAGCCTTTCCGCGTCGGAGCGGTCGCGCGCCGGTCGGGGAGCCGGGGCGCGGTCGTGTACTTCGCCGCGCTCACGGTCGTCGCGGCCGTGCTGGTCACGACCGTCGCCGCGCCGAAGGTGCTCCCGCCGAGCAATCTCACCAATCTGGGAGCGCTCCGCGGGAACCACGAGCCGAAGGCATTGCGCGTCGACTTGTTCGGCGATTCCACGGCGTTGGTATTCGGTTACGGCGGCGCACTCCACGCGCGTGAACTGGGCATATCGGTCGGCGGCGATGCCGAGTTGGGGTGCGCCATCGCGCGGACCGACCATGTGACCGGCGGGCGCGTGCTCCCGAGCCCGAAACATTGCGACGGCTGGCAGGCTCGCTGGCGCGCGTCGATGCGAAAAGACCCGGGGGCGCGGCTGGCGCTCATGGCGGGCGCGTGGGAAACCCTCGATCAGGCGACCGCGTTCGGCTTCATTCGGTTCGGCACCACCGCGTGGACCGATCTCATCACGTCTTCGCTGCGCAGCGCGCTCGGCGTGCTGACCGCCGACGGCCGGACCGTGTACCTGTTCGAGGTGCCGTGCTACGGAGCCGGAAACGCCAACGACCCGATGCCAGAGCGGAGCGACCTGCGGCGCATCGCCGCCGTCAACGAGATCTTCGCCGACGTGGCGCGCTCGATGCCCAAGGTCGAGATCGTGCACTGGCGAACACTCGTGTGCCCCGACGGCCATCGCGTCGAGAGTGTCGGCGGTGTGCATCTCTGGCAACCGGACGACCAGCACCTCACCTACGCCGGAGCCGTCGTGGTCTGGAAATGGTGGCTGCCGCAGCTGCGTTCGACGCCCTGATCGGGCGCTGCGAGCCTTAGCGACGGCCGCGGCGCTTGAACACCCGGTCTTGGACGGCCCACCACGTGACGAGTCCGAGCTCCTCCGCGCCAACGCCCAACGACATCTTGGAGTGGCCGCGCACTCGGTCGGTGAATGTGTTCGGCACCTGCGCGATGTGGCCGCCGTGTTTCCAGACGCGGTAGCAGAGCTCGATCTGGAAGCCGTAGCCCTTGGAGCGAGTGTGCGCGTAGTCGGCCGTCTTGAGCGTGTCGGCGCGAAACGCGCGGTACCCGGATGTTGCATCGCGAACCGGTATGCCGAGCACGAGTGTGGCGTAACGGTTGCCCCATTTCGAGACGGCCCGCCGGTACCACGGCCAGTGGGGGATCGATCCACCGGGAACGTACCGGGAGCCGATCGCGGCATCGGCGCCGCGTTCGATCGCGCCGAGGAGCTCGGGCAGCGCGGCCGGATCGTGCGAAAGGTCGGCGTCGATCTGCACGACGACGTCGTAACCCCGGTCGATGCCGACCGCGAATCCCGCGCGGACGGCGTCGCCGATGCCGATCTTGCGGGGCCGGCGCAACACCTCGATGTGCCCGAGCCGCGCGCCGACCTCGTCGACGAGATCGGCCGTGCCGTCGGGGCTGTTGTCGTCGACGACGATGATGTCGGCGTCGGGCGCGGCCTCACGGGCGCGGTGCAGGAACTCCACGATGTTCTCCGACTCCTGATACGTCGGAGTCACGACGAGCGCGCGCACAGAAGGGGAAATGTATCTTGAGCCCGACCGTTAGTGGCACTTCCTGTACAGCTGGTAGAGGTCGAGATAGGTGCCGACGTGGCAGAAGTCGCGGGCCAGGACCTTGTCGGCCGCGTCGGAGCCGACCGTTCGGGAGTCGTTCGGCTCCGACCAGTCCTCCCAGATCGCGGAGAGGATCACGACGTCGGCCGACTCGAGGTCCTCGGGGAGGCGCGAGCCGTTTGCGTTGGCGACGCCGGGATCCATCTCGATGTAGTACGTCGCCGGAACGAGGTCGCCGAGCATGTAGTAGAGGTACGCGTCGCTGTACGGCGTCTTGCGGAGGTTCACGGGCCCGACGAACAGCCGCTGTCCCGGCTTCGAGATCCGGGCCGCGGCGGCGATCACCAGGTTCGCCGCCGCGGCGCGGTCGGGCTTCCCGTAGTAGAAGAGGCGGCCGTCGTGCTCGATCTTGTACGACGCGCGATGGATGCCGAACGTCTGCAGCGAGTAGTCGACATAGGTACGGATGGTGAATGCGGGTATCACGAACGCGAGCAGAGCGAGCATCAGCGCGCCCGAAGCGATGGCGATTCGCCTCGTGGGGATATTCGGTGCGCGTTCTCGGACGAGCTCGTAGCCCGCGATCGGAACGAACGCGAAGACGACGCAGCCCACCCACGAGAAGTGGCCGGAGTCGACGCGTTGCAGCGCTTGCGGAAGGATCCCGATGCCGAAGAGGCCGACGACCAGGAGCGTTCGGGCCGTGACAGACACGGGATCTGCGCGGGTCGCGCGCCATCCCTGCCACAGCACGAACGCGATCGCGCCGAGCAACAGGAAGAACCACAAAAAGAGTTGGTGCGGACGCGCGGGAGCCGGGAACGGCCACGAGAGCTGCGCGAGCGCGCCCGCCCGCTGGAGGAAACCGTCGAGGTGCCCCCAGGACGGTGGGATCGGCAGGCTCCGGCCGCCGCGGAGCCGGAAGATCGGATCGATCACCATGCCTTGGAACACGTGTCCGGGTCCGGCCGTCGCGATGTGAATGGAATACGGCAGGACCCCGATGACGAAGCCGGCGAGGAGGCGGGAGACGCGCGATCGTTCCATGCCGCGCACCAGTGCGATCGTCGCGAGGCCGACGCCGAGCACAAGGTCGAGCCGGAACAAGACCGCAAGACCGAGCAGCAGCCCCGCGACCATGGCCCAACGCCGCGCGCCGCGATCGTCATGGTCGGCGAGCGCCTGGATGCCTGCCGCCAGGCCGCACAGGGCGAGCCCGACGCCGCCGACCCACGCCAATGCGGTCAGGGCGAACGGGATGATGATGAGTCCCGACGTCACCGCGGCGGTGACGGCCAGGATTCGACCCCACCGGCGCGCGAGCGCGTAGACACCGAACACGATGGCGAGCTGTTGCACCAGGCCGAACCCGCGCTCGCTGAGCAGCGAGACGCCGAACACCTTGAACACGCCGGCGAGCGCCCACAAGCTTCCCGGTCCGTACAGGTGCAGGAAGTCGCGGTTGGGAATCGCGCCCTTCAAGACCTGCTCGGGGAACACGAGCATGAAGCCCTCTTCCATCGGCGGGCCCGGCGCGCGCAACAGCCCACGCAAAGGCAGCGCGAATACGAGCGCGACGATTGCCAGCGCCAAGGCGTTGCGCCGGCGTTCTACGCCGATGTTGCGCGGGCTGTTGCGAGCGGGAGCGTCGGCGACGGGCTCGGCTCGGGGCACACGGGAAAGCTAGGCGCGCCGAGTGGTCCCTCCTCGGACGGTCGGTAGTAAACGCAAGGAGGCGGTAGCGTCGACGACCGTGCGCGACGGCGAGCAGGAGTTGGGTCAGACGCCGAAGTCGAATGAGCCGGCGTCGACCGTTGTCGTCACCGGCGCCGCGGGCTGGCTCGGCCAGAACCTCGTGCGGACGCTTGCCGGCCAACCGAGCCGACACCGTATCCGGTGTCTCGTGCGCGATCCCGGCGACGCGTCCCGGCTCGAGGTCGTCGACCCGCGGATCGAAGTGATCGTCGGCGACGTGCGCGACCCCGCGGTGATCGACGCGCTCTTCGAGGGCGTCGGGGGCGCGTCGGTGATGCACGCCGCGGCGGTCATCCATCCGGCGAGCCGCGTGCGCGAGCTGTTCGACGTGAATGTGGGCGGGACCCAGCTCGTGCTCGACCGGGCGCGGCGGGTCGGCGCCTCGCGGTTCGTGCACGTCTCGTCGAATTCTCCGTTCGGCGCGAACCGTTCGAGCGCCGACCGCTTCGACGAGGACTCGGCGTTCGCGCCGTACATGGCGTACGGCCGCGCGAAACTCGAGGCCGAGCAGCTCGTGCAGCGCAGCTACGACCGCGGCGACCTCGCGACCGTGATCGTGCGACCCCCTTGGTTCTACGGGCCGTTTCAGCCCGACCGCCAGACGCAGTTCCTCTCGGCCGTTCGGCGCGGACGCTTCCCGCTCGTCGGGCCGGGCACGCAGCGCCGATCGATGGTCTATACGGGAAACCTGGTGCAGGGCGTGCTACTTGCGGAGCGCGTCGACGCGGCGCCCGGCAACGCCTATTGGATTGCCGACGCCGAACCGTACGCGTTGCGCGAGGTGTTGCAAACCGTGCGTGGCGCGCTCGAGGCCGAAGGACTGAGTGTTTCGAACCGGCGCCCGCTGCCCGTCCCGCGGATCGCCGGCGTCATCGCCGAGAAGCTCGACGCGGTCACGCAGGCGAGTGGACGCTACGTGCAGGTCTTGCACGTGCTCGGAGAGCTGAAGGACACGATCGCGTGCGACATCTCACGGGCGCGCAAGGAGCTCGGATACAAGCCGACCGTGGACTTGTTCGATGGCATGCGGGCGAGCGTGCGCTGGTGTATGGCACGCGGTGACCGACTCTGATGGCTCGTTTGCTCCTGGTCACGGGCGGCAGCGGCTACTTCGGCACCGTGCTGGCCGAGCAGGCCCTCGCCCGCGGTGACGCAGTGCGGATCTTCGACGTGAACCCGCCCGGCCCGACGCTCGCCGGGGCCGACTTCGTCGCCGGCGACGTGCGCGACCGGGCCGCGGTGCGTGGCGCCTGCCACGGCGTCGACGTGGTGTTCCACAACGTCGCCCAGGTCCCGCTCGCCAAGGACCGGGCGCTGTTCGACGAGGTGAACGTGGGCGGAACCGCGAACGTGCTGGTCGCCGCGCGTGACGCGCGCGTCGCCAAGGTCGTCCACACGTCGTCGAGTGCGGTGTTCGGCATTCCCGACCGCAATCCTGTGACCGAGGACGCGCCGTGCCGTCCGCTGGAGGCGTACGGCCGGGCCAAGCTGCGGGCCGAGCTCGTGTGTCACGACGCGATCGCGTCCGGGCTCGACGTCACGATCGTGCGGCCCCGCACTGTCCTCGGGCACGGACGCCTCGGTGTGATGGCGCTCTTGTTCGAGTTCGTGGCCGACGGTGCGCCCGTGTTCGTTCTCGGCGGCGGGAACAATCGTTATCAGCTCGTGCACGCGGCCGACCTTGCCGATGCCTGCTTGCGCGCGGGGGATCGCGCCGCACCGTCGGTGTACAACGTCGGCGCCCGCGAGTTCGGCACGATGCGAGAAACGCTGCAAGCGCTCGTCGACCACGCGCAAACGGGGTCGCGCCTGCGATCGTTGCCCGTCGCGCCGGCGCGCCTCGCGATGCGGTCGCTCGCCGCGCTCGGTCTCGCGCCGTTCGCGCCGTACCACTGGCTGCTCTACAGCGAGTCGCTGTACTTCGACTCGACCTCGGCGCGAACCGAGCTGGGTTGGGAACCGCAACACTCGAACGCCTCGATGGTGATCGAGTCGTACGAATGGTTCCTCGCGCATCGTCGCGAGTCCGACGACGCGGCCCGATCGCATCATCAGTCGCCGGTCCGGCCGGGATTGCTGCGCGCGTTGAAGGCGCTGCCGTGATCGACGACGTCGCGCTCGACTCGCCGCTCGACGTGCGACGTCTGCCACCGGGGCGCCGGCTCCGCGGTGCCACGGCTCTGCTCTTCGCCGCGCTGATGGTCGTCCTCGCCTTCCCGCTCCTGGTCGCGCTCGTCGAGCTGCGGCGTCCCCATTGGTATCCGCTGCTCGACATGGCCCAGACCGAGTTGCGCGTACGCGACGTCACGTCCCACCCGCCACTCATCGGCCTGGCCGGTCGCATCGGACCGTTCGGGCCGAACGGAGGGAGTCACCCCGGACCACTGAGCTTCTACGCGCTCTGGCCGGTGTGGAAACTGTTCGGCGGCTCGTCGTACGGATTGTTCGCCGCCAACGTCGCGCTCGACATCGCCGCGATCGGGCTTGCACTCTGGATGGCCCTGCGACTCGGCGGTCGTTCGCTCCTGCTCGGACTCGCCACAGTGCTCGCGGTGCTGACGCGCGCCTACGGAGCGTTCCTCCTGACCCTTCCCTGGAACCCGTACCTGCCCGTCCTGTGGTGGTTCGTGTTCGTGCTCGCGGTGTGGTCTGTGCTCGCGGACGACCTGGCGATGCTTCCGATCGCCGTTTTCGCCGGGTCGCTCTGCATGCAGACGCACATCTCGTACCTCGGATTGATCGGCGGGCTGGTGCTCGTCGCCGCGGTCGTAGTGGGGCGGACCGCGATCAAGCGCCGAGGCGATGCTGACGCGCGCCGCGCACTCTGGCGTTGGGGCGGAATCAGCGTCGCGACCGGCGTCGTCCTCTGGATCTCGCCGGTCATCGACCAATTCGCGCACTCGCCCGGAAATCTCGGCATCATCCGCGACTACTTCAGCCATCCGCCCGCTTCGCCCATCGGCCTCCGTCGCGGTGTCGACGTCTTGCTGGCGCAGCTCGATCCATGGAGGTTGCTCAGCCACACTCTGGTGCGCGACAGCGGCGCGCTCGAGGTCACCGGTTCTCGTGTTCCCGGCGCCCTCCTGCTGATCGCGTTCGGTGCCTCGGCGATCGTCGCGTGGCGGCTCCGCCGGCGCGTCCTCCTGCTGCTCGACGCGGTGCTCGTCGCCGCGCTCGTACTCGGGTTGGTGTCGTCGGCGCGGATCTTCGGCACGGTCTGGTTCTATCTGATGCTCTGGGCGTGGGGACTCGTTGCGCTCATGCTGTTCGCGATCGCCTGGACGGTGGTCGAGCTCGTGCGCGCCCGGAGCGGCCTCGACGATCACATGACCCACGACCTCGCGCCGGCGGGTGCGGCCGTGCTCGCGACGGCGACGCTGATCGTGAGCGTCGTGTTCGCGTTCCAGGCATCGAGCGTCACCGTGCAGACGCCGCGCATCAACGAGTCGCTGGGCGCGCTGGTCGCGCCGACGGCCGACGCGCTCGCGCAGGTCGAGCGTCGCGAAGGTGGCGCCGGTCAGGGCCCCTATCTGCTTACGTGGCTGCCCGACGCGCAGGCGATCGGTTCGGCAGGCTTCGGATTGCTGAACGAGCTCGACCGCCGCGGCTTCGACGTGCGCGCCGAGGAGGCGTTCCGGCCGGGCGCGACCCGCTATCACGTGATCGACGCCCGCACGCCCTCCCTCGAGGTGCATCTCGCGACCGGGCCCGACATCGCCAACTGGCGTCGCGATTCGCGCTTCACCCAGGTGGTCTCGTTCGACCCCCGATCCGACGCCGAACGCGCGGAGTTCGACCGGTTGCACGCGGAGGTGGCCGGCGACCTCCGTCGGACGGGGCTCGGCGATCTCGTGGCGCAGATCGACGACAATCTGTTCATGCTCGCGCTCGCGCCGCGCGTGCCCGTGAGCACACGGACCTTGATCTCGCACATGCTCGACCTCGGCATGCCCATGGCGGTGTTCATCGGTCCCCCCGGAATCGGCTGATCCGGGCGCGACGATGGAACGAGCCGATCCGGCGGAGCGCGACCCACGTTGGTTTCGGCCCGCGCTGGCGCTGGTCGTTGTCGCTGCGCTCGCGCTGCGGGTCGCGTACGTGCTCATCTCGCGCCGGAACTTCGACCCGCACGGCGACGCGTTCTTCTACCACGGCGCGGCGAACCTGCTCGCCGAGGGCAAGGGCTTCATCTCTCCGTACTTCGTGGGGTCCGGGTTGCACCGCGCCGCAGCCGAGCACCCGCCCCTGTACATCGTCTTCCTCGCGATCCCATCGCTGCTCGGGATGAAGAGCGTGCTCGCGCACCTGCTCTGGTCGTGCCTGCTCGGCTCGGGCACGGTGTGGCTCGTGGGGCTGCTCGGGCGCGCGGTTGGTGGCGCGAGGGTAGGGATCGTGGCCGCGGTGATCGCGGCCGTCTACCCGAATATGTGGGCGCCCGACGGGATGCTCCAGGCCGAGACCCTCTCGATGTTCGCGGCGACGGCGACGTTGATGCTCGCGTACCGCTACTGGCGGCGGCCGAGTTGGCGTCGCCTCGCGCTCGTCGGTTTCGGATGCGGTGCGGGCGCCCTCGCCCGTTCCGAGCTGACATTGCTCATACCTTTGCTCGTCGTCCCGCTCGTGTGGACGACGCGCGATCGCGCGTGGCGGGAGCGATTGCGTTGGCTCGGCGTGTCAGTCGTCGCGGCGGCGATCGTGATCGCACCGTGGCCGATCTACAACTCGACGCGCTTCGTGCATCCGATTCTTCTGAGCGCGCAGTTCGACCCGCTCCTCGCGTCGGCGAACTGCGACTCCGTGTACTACGGCGAATTCCAGGGCTATTTCGACATCCAGTGCGCGGTCGCGATCGCGAAAAAGGAAGGTCTGACGCTTCGAGACGACGAGTCGCAAGAAGACGTCGTTTACCGCCGCGAGGCGCTCGCATACGTGCGCGGAAACCTGAGCCGGCTGCCCGTGGTGGAGGGCGTACGGCTGTTGCGCATCGTCGGTCTTTACAAACCCTCGCTGTACGTCCGCGCCGATTGGTACGTCGAGGGTCGCGATCCGATCTGGATCTCGTGGACTGCGCTCTACAGCTTCTGGGTCTTGGCGTTGCTGTCGATCGGGGGTGTGATCGGGTTGCGCCGCGCGAGCGCCCGAGCGCCCGACGACCGCGCTCCGCCGGTGTACCCGTTGATCGCGCCGATCCTCGTGGTCCTCGTCACCGTTCTCGTCACGTACGCGAGCACACGCTTCCGCACGACTGCGGAACCGTCGCTCGCGGTGCTCGCCGCGGTCGCGGTTCTCGCCGCGATCGACACCGCGCGAACGCGGCTGCGCAGTACCGAGCCCTAGACCTGGGCCAGGAAGTGATCGCTGTTCCTGGCCACGACTGCCATGATCGGGCCCTGCGGATTGATGCCGGGCGCCTCGGGCAGCAGCGACGCGTCGTTCACGCGCAGGTTGTCGAAGCCCCAGACCCGCCCGAAGCTGTCGGCGCCTGTCCGCGACGGGTCTTCGCCGATGCGTACCGTCGACGTGAGGTGCACCGTCATCAAGTTCGCCCGGTTACGCGTCAGCGCATCCCACCAGTGCACGAGGTCGTCGGGGCCGCGGGCGACGACCGCGCCGGTCACCGACGGGTATAGCTCGATCGCGCCCGCGGCGAGCAGCACCTCACCGAGATGCACGAGGGCACGCGCGAGCCGGCTCATGTCGCCTTCGGTGAGCTGGTACGTCACGAGCGGCGAGCGCAATCCGGGGAGCGCGATCACCCGACCCGAGCCCTCGCTCCGGATTGCCGCGTAGTACACGGCGACGTGCTCCCAATGGGCCAGCGCGTCGGCATAGTCGGCGTCGGAATCGGCGAGCGCGAGCGCGACGTGACCGCGGCGGCTCGCCGACCCGCCGATCGTCAGACCGGGCGCGAACTCGGTGACGCGGTGCATGGGTACGTCGCCGTGATCGATCGGCGAATCGAAACGAGCCGCGACCTTGACCGTCGGGTGCATCTTCAGGCCCCGGCCGATATTCGAACGGATGCCGCTGCGTTGCAGCAATGCGGGCGTCTGGGTCGCGCCCGCGCAGACGAACACATGGTCGGCGCGCACGAACAGCCGGCGAGACGTGCCGTCGGGCCGCGTCTGATCGCAGCTCGCGCCGACGATCCGGTGTCCGCGGCGGGCGAGCCGCGCAACCCGGCAATCGGCAACGACGCGCGCGCCGGCTTCGATCGCGGTCGGGAGCAGTGTCCGTGCCATCGTCTGCTTCACGGCCCGGCCGTTCGACTCGTACCGGAACACGCGCGAGAACTCGACCGAACGCCAGCCGAGCTTCGTCGCGCCTCGCTCGAGCACGGCTGACGACGCCGGCGGCGCGCCGGGCAGGAGCGAGACGGCCAGCTCCCGCTCGATACGGTCGGCATAGCGGTCGAGCGCGTCCGATCCGAACTCGTCGATCCGGTAATCGCGCTGCCATTCCTCGGCGAGCTCGGACGGCAGCCGGTGGTAGAGGCCGCTGTTGATCTCGGTGCTTCCGCCGACGCAGCGGCCCTCGGCGTACGCGATGGCCGGCCGCCCGAGCGCCGCGCACGAACCGCCGTGGCGGTACTTCGCCACCATCTCCTGCAGCGAGAACGGCTCCAACGCGTCCGGGTCGACCCACGGGCCCTCCTCGAGGACGGTGACCGTGCGCCCCGCGCGTGCGAGCGTGGACGCCGTGACCGCGCCACCGGCGCCCGACCCGATGACGAGGACATCGGTGTCGACGGTCTCGTCGGGTGTCTGCATCTTCATCTTCATCTTCATCTTCAGGTGCCGTCCGCTGCGAGCTCGTTCTCGGCGAACAGCACGAGTGACCCCAGGAGCCGGACGTACTGGCGCACCGGGTCGAGCTTGCTGTTCTTCCAGCGCGCGACACGCGTTTGGACGCGGCGCTCGTCGAGGCGGCCGACGCGGGCCTCGAGCCACGACCGGCCGCCCAGGACGACCGACTCCGCGGCAACGCCGGCGCGTAGATGTTCGGGCATCGAGTGCAACGTGGCTGCGACGTAGGACTCGATGGCCGAGCGGGCGCCGGCGTCGAGTGTCGGGCTCATGAACGTGCGGACGACCTGCCGCTCGAACCAAAGCACGGCCGCAGCCTACCCAGTGGCCCCGGATGGGACGGGCTCGCGCCGCGGTCGCAATCGTCGCCACGCCGCGTCGAGCGCCACGGCGGCGAGCACGGCCAGCGCCGTCTCGGCCGACGCCCGGAAGCGGTCGGTCGCGTACGTGACAGCGACGGTGAAGAGCACGACCGCGGGCAACACGACGAGTGGGAACGCGGACGGTCCTCGCCGGCGTCGCATGATCACCGCGCCGGCGATCGCGGCGACCTCGGTTGCGTATCCGGCGAGCAGCCCGAGGATCGCCAGCGGTCGTTCGTGCCCCTCTACGAAGACATCGAGATCGATCTGCTGCGAAACGCGATAGACGCCCGTCACCCTCCCGACCCGCGCCGCCGCGACGATCGGCGCGCGTCCGAGATGAGTGCGTATGTAATGCGTGGCGCCCTTGCGCAACGTCTGCGCGGTCACCGATTCCTCCTCGTGCGGGTCGTGCGGGTAGAGGGACAAGCAGTTCTGCGTGAACAGGCCGATGTCGGTTCCGTGGTACGTATCGTCGCAGTTCGAACCGGCCAGAGTCGTCTCGAGTTGTGACGACAAGAACACCGGGTGCCGGAAGCGCGCGAGGTTGTACCCGACCCACGGTGCGACGAGGGCCATCGCGACCAGGGTCGCCGCTCCCGCGCGTGCAAGCCGGCTGCGCCATGGCGACCGGTCGGCCAGCAGCGCGACGGGCCAGAGGAGCGCCGGCACCAACAACACGAGCTCGGACCGCGCCAGCATCGCGAGTCCGCAGGCGGCGCCGAGCGCGCACACGCGGCGCAGCGTCGTCCGGTCCCACGCGCGATAGGCGAGGAGAAGGGCGAGTGTCGCGACGAAGATCGCCATCGTTTCCGAGAGAACCGCGCCGTCGAAGATCCACACGCTCGGAGAGATCGCAACGATGCCGGCTGCGATCAGGCCGGCGCGGGTTCCGGCGACCCGCCGCCCGACCAGTCCGGTCAGCGCGACCGTCGCCGTGCCCAAGCATGCCGACCAGAGCATGTGCGCGAGCGTCGTGCCGAGGCCGAAGGCCGACGGGATCGCGAGAAACAGCACATACAGCGGCGGATGGTCGGCGGCCTCCAAGCGGATGTGCAGCGCGATGTATTGCAATGGCGCGATGAATCCTTTGCCGTGCACGAGCAGGTTCGCGCCGTAGTGGTAGAAGTACGCGTCGCCGCCGACGGTCTTGTCGCGGCGGAAGCCGAGTACGTACACGACGCGTACGACCAGGCCGATCGCGGTGATCGAGCTCAGCGATCGCGCGAAGGGGTCGGAGCGTACGCGGCTCCACGTACGACGTGTCACCCTGTCACCGTGCCGCCGATCGGGTGCGCGCGACGCGCCCGAGCTCGACCAGGGTTACCGCGGCGAGGACGAGGATCGCGGGTTCCGCCGCGATCCGGAACCGCTGCTGGCCGTAGGTCGACGCCGCGACGGTCGTCACGGCCGCCGCGGTCGCGACGAGCGGCCAGAGCAGGCGGCGCCGACGCCGCAGCATCACGGCACCGGCGATGGCGAGCGGTGCCAGCACCCAGTACATCAACGTGCCGCGCATCTGCCACGCGCGCGGGCGGCCTTCGAGAGATTCGAAGTCGACCTGCTGCCTCGGCGCGTACCCGCCCCAGGTGCGCAGCACGCGTACCACCGTCACCTTCGGGAGCGAGCCGAGGTGATGACGCGCGTAGCTCGTGCCGGCGCGCGTGTGCATGCTCGCGGCCTTGGCCTCGTCGAAGTGCGGATCGGCGATGTCGAACCCTTCGAAGCAGGCCTCGGCCTGCGGGAGCGCGACCTCCCTGCGTGCGGCGCCGAGCTGGGAGAAGGTCTCGCGCCAAAGACCGAGCTGGCTGCCCCCGTAGGTTGCGTCGCAGTTCGCACCGTCGACGAGCGTCGCGACGTTGTTCGAGACCGGGACGAAGGCGTGGAACCGCACCGCGTTGCGGATCGTCCACGGGGCCACGACGACGACGGCGACGCCGAGCGCGATCGCGACCCGCTCGACCCGGGCGCGTGCGGCGACGTCTCGCAGCAGTATGCCCACGGGAACCGCCACGACGACACCGAGGAGGGCTCCCTCGGCGCGGGTGAGCGTCGCGACGCCGATCGCCGCACCGAGGGCGACAAAGCGCGCCGGCTTCGGATCGTCGTACCCGCGGTAGGCGCAGATCAGCACGAGCGTCACCAGGGCGACGTAGAGCGAGTCGGCCATCAACGTCGCCTCGCTGAGGAAGAGCATCGGGTAGACGGCCGCGAGGACGGCCGCGCCCAGCCCGACGGAGCGGGACGCGACCCGGCGGCCGAGCAGTCCGACGAGCACGACGGTGCCGGCGCCGACGAACGCGAGGAAGATCCGCTGCTGTTCCACGGAGTGCGCACCCAGGCGCGCGGGCAACGACAACAGCGCGGGAAACAGGGGCGGGTACTCGGCAGTCGGACGCTGGACGTGGAGCAGCAGGTCGTCGAACGGTCGGATGTAGCCGCCGCCGCGCGCGAGGTGTTCGGCGATCAGGTGGTAGGCGCTCGCATCGCCGAGCGCCGGCACCTTCGGCGCGACCACGACGACGAACGCGATGCGGATCCCGAGCGCAACCAGCGCGATGCCGGCGAGGGCGAAGGCGAACCGCGGCCGTGCGAGGTCGTGCCCCTCCGCATCGGCCATGGCCGCCGATCGTACTCGCGCGAAGCGCCGGTTTTGCGCACAACTGTTGGCAAGAAAAACCGCCCCCACGCGCCGGTTTCGAGCACAACTGTTGGCAAGAAAAACCGCACCCACGCGCCGGTTTTGCGCACAACTGTTGGCAACAAAAACGCACCACGCGCCGGTCTTTGCGCCAACTGTCGGGATGCTCGGAGTTGTAGCGTCCGGGATCGTGACCGAGGCGCTCGTGCATCCGGATTGGGTACGCCGGCTGAACCTGTTCGGCGACGTCGTGGGCGATCCGCGACTGCTCGCAGGCCTCGACGCCGAGGAGCTGTTGGCCACCGCGCGGGCGTCGACCGGTCTCGACGATCTGGGGGACGACGACTGGCCGGGTTGGACCGAGACCTATCGCCGGATGGTGACGGCGATCGATCACGAATCACGGCTGCACGCGTTGGGTCGCGTCGTGACCCGTGCGGAGATCTTGAAGGTGCTACAGACCTGGCTCCGTCTCCAACGCGTCTGGGCGACTCGCCCGGCGATCCGAAACGAGCCGATCGAGGCGCCGTTGTTCGTGGTGGGTCCGCCCCGCACCGGCACGACGATCCTCCTGGAGCTGCTCGCGCTCGACCCGCAGCTACGCGCCCCGATCGCGTGGGAGGCGTTGCATCCGCTGCGCGACGAGGGCGACGCCGAACGCCGGCGCGAGCTGTCCGAATGCGAGCAGGAGCTCTGGGCCGATATCCATCCCGAATTCATGACGATGCACGAGCTCGCGAGCGACCTGCCGTGTGAGTGCGTGCACTTCTTGATGTACGACTTCGCCGGCCCCTACTGGAGCATGCTCTACGACACGCCGAGCTTCACCGGCTGGCAGCTCGAGAACCTCGACACCCTCGGCCGTGTGTACCGCCTTCATCGGCGGATGCTCCAAACGTTTCAGCACGATTCCGACGGCGCGGCGCCGCGCCGGTGGTTGCTCAAGTCGCCCGGACATCTCTCGACGCTGGCTGCGCTCTTCGGCGAGTATCCCGACGCGCGCGTCATCCACACGCATCGCGACCCGCGCCGGTTCATCGCCTCACTGGTCAGCCTGCTCTCCGTCTTGCGATTCATGCGCAGCGACCGCGACGAACGGCTGACGCTGGGCCCGACCATGGAGATGACGTATCAACTGTTTCTCGAGCAGGTGATCGCGCAGCGCACCGGCGGCACGGTGCCGACCGATCAGATCGTGGATACGCATTTCCTGGAGTTCATGTCAGATCCGGTCGCGATGTTGCACCGGGTCTACGAACAGCTCGGATACGACTGGCCGAAGGGTCACGATCGAGCGATCGCCGGCTATCTCGATGCCAAGCCCAAGGCCAAGCATGGGGTGCACACCTACTCGTTCGCCGATCTCGGCCTCGACGAGGCGCACGTGCGCGCGTCCTTTGCGCCCTACGTGGCGCATTACGGAATCACCGAGGAATAGCGCCCTCGAGGGATCTCGGAATTTCTCGGAACCGGATGCGCTCGCGCGTCGTCGGACTCTGTGGTTCCGAAGCTCTTGGAGGTCTCATGTCGCAAGGATTGGGTCGCGTCGTGTCCCGGATGGTCTTGGCCGTCGCGGTGCCTGCCGTCGTGGTCGCGATGGCCGCACCGGCCGGCGCCTGCGGTGGCTTGGTCGGCGAGAACGGCAGCATCAAGCTCACGCGCACGACGACGCTCGCGGCGTACCACAACGGCGTCGAGCGCTACGTCACCTCGTTCGAGTTCAGCGGGCAGGGAAAGTCGGTGGGATCCATCGTTCCGTTACCGGGCGTGCCCACAAAGGTCGAACGCGGTGGGAGTTGGACGCTGCAGCGGCTCGAGCGCGAGGTCGCGCCCCCCGAGAGGTCCGCCTTCGCCCTTGACAACGCGGCGGCGACGTCCTCGAAGAGCGCGCAAGTGCTGTACCAGACCAAGATCGACGCGCTCGACATCACGATCCTCAAGGGCGGCGGTGGTGAAGTCGGGAAATGGGCCGTCGACCACGGGTTCCTGTTGACGCCCGACGCGCCGGCGATGCTCGACTTCTACGGCCGGCGCAGCCCGATCTTCATGGCCGCGCGGTTCGACGCGACGCGCGCCCAGCAGCTCGGACAGAACTCGGGCGACGGAACGCCGATCATGCTGACGATCCCGGTCCGGGAACCGTGGGTTCCGCTGCACATCCTGAGCCTCGGTCTCGACAAGGTGACGGTGGTCGCCGCCGACGTGTTCCTGCTGACCGACGAGCAGCCGAAGCTGCTCGCGGGCGGTCCCGGACTGAGCCTGCAGCGCAACGAGGCCGCGTCGAGCGAGCTGCTCGCCGATCTCCGCACCGACAAAGGCATGAGCTGGGTACCGCCGCACATGTGGTTCACGTACCTGAAGCTCGACGTACCGGCGGGGCAGCTCGGTTACGACCTCGCCGTCTCCGACCACGCGAACGCGGTACCGCTGCTCGCCGACACCGGCGTCCTCGCTTCGGTGGCGCGTCCGGTGATCGTGCCCGACCGCGGATGGGCGACGTGGCCGCTCGTGGCCGCGGTGATCACCGGGACGTTCACGTTCGGTGTGGCCGCGCTCGTCGGCCGCCGGCGCCGGTCCCCGGGAGTCGTGACGTGAGGTGGCTCGTCAGGGGCGCGCTCGCGCTCCTCGTCGCGGTCGCGACCGCCCTCGGCGGATACGCGATGAACTCGGGCGCGCACGCCCAGGTCGTGCCGGCGGCGCTGGGGCCCGGTCTCGTCACCGTCGACGTCGGCATCCACTACAGCAAGTTCTCGTTCTCGACGTTGCGCGTGCGAAGGGGAACGGTGGTGCGGTTCCTGGTCCACAACGACGACCCGATCCATCACGAGTTCGTCGTCGGCGACGCGAGCGTGCACGCGCGCCACGCGCACGGCTCCGAGGCAACGCATCCGCCCGTGCCCGGTGAGGTCTCCGTCGCGCCGAGCGACGTGGGCGAGACGTTCTACCGTTTCGACCGGCCCGGTCGCTTCCTCTTCGCGTGCCACCTGCCCGGTCACCTCGCGTACGGCATGCGCGGCTGGGTCGTCGTCGACGCGTAAGCCCGTCACGCTCTACGGTGGATGCACGATGGAGCTCGACCACCTCATCCTGGCCGTCAACGACGTCGACGCATCGGTCGGGTTCTTCACTGACGTCCTCGGGCTCGGCTGCGAAGGAACGTCGGACCCCTTCACGGTCATCCGCGTCAACGCCGACCTCACGCTGCAGCTCGCGCCATGGGGAACGACCGGCGGTCAGCACCTTGCTTTTGCGATGCCGCGCGCGGAGTTCGACGCCACGTTCTCGCGCATCCGCGCCGCCGGCATCCCGTATGGCGATTCGTTCCACGATGTCGGCAACATGCGCGGTCCCGGCCGAGAGGACGGCGCCCGAGGACCGGCCGCGTCGCTCTACCTCCTCGACCCGAACCAGCACCTCATCGAGATTCGCCACTACGACGAGTGAGCGTTCAGGAAGCGATCAGGTTCATGTAGCACAGCCGACATGCGCGCGACCAGGACGCGTCATGCAGGGTGTACGGAGTGGCAACAAGAGGCCCTTACGTTCCCCTACATGATCACTACCTTGCGCGTGCGTATCAAAGACCCAGAGCGCCAAAAGGCGTTCTGGGCCTACTTCGGCGGAAAGATGATCGGCCTCGGCATCGTGGTGTCTTGCCTATGGGCGGTCACGTGGTACTTCAGCACCAAAGCCGGCGCCACGATGATCGGTCAGGCGACGCCGGCTCTCAAACCTGACGACATCGTGAACCCGGTGAACACGACGTGGGTGCTCGTCACTGCGTTCCTCGTGTTCTTCATGCAAGCCGGGTTCATGTTCTTGGAGGCCGGGTTCGCAAGGACTCGGGAAGTGTCGAACGTAATGATCTCGTGCATTGCCGACACCTGTTTGTGTGCACTGTTGTTCTGGGCGTTCGGTTTCGCGTTCATGTTCGGCACCGGCAACAAGTGGATCGGACACGAGTTCTTCTTGCTCCACGGCACCCCGCACACCTACGGGTCGACGGGTGTGGCGTTCCTGGCGTTCTTCTTGTTCCAATACGCCTTCGCCGACACCTGCAGCACCGTCACGACCGGCGCGATGGTGGGGCGCACGGCCTTCGGCGGCGACCTGCTCTACAGCGCCGCCGTCAGCGGGTTCATCTACCCGATTCTCGGCCACTGGGTGTGGGGTCCCGACGGCTGGCTCGCGACGATGAAGACGCCGTTCCACGATTTCGCGGGTTCGACGGTCGTGCACTCGATCGGTGGCTACATCGCCCTCGCCGGTGCGATCGCCCTCGGACCACGGCTCGGTCGAAAGTTCAAGCGGGACGGGGGAGGCATGCCACCCGGTCACAACATGGCGATCGCGGCCGTCGGTGGTGTGATCCTGTGGTTCGGTTGGTACGGCTTCAACCCGGGTTCGACGCTCTCGGCAATGGACTTCGAGGGTATCGGTCGTGTCGCTACCAACACGACGCTGTCCGCGTCCGCGGCCGGTCTCGTGGCCATGTTCTTCGTGTATCCACGGGCCCATAAGTGGGACACGGGCATCTCGATCAACGGCTTCCTGGCCGGACTCGTCGCCATCACGGCTCCTTGCTATTGGGTGTCACCGTTCGGCGCGATCTGTATCGGCGCGGTCGCCGGAGTGGTCGTGATCCTCGGTATCGACCTGCTCGAGTACCTGCGGATCGACGATCCGATCGGTGCGTGGCCCGTCCACGGCCTCTGCGGGATGTGGGGCACGTGGAGTCTCGGGCTGTTCGCGACGGGCCAGTACGGCTCGGCGACCAGTGTCGGGCCCGACCCGTCCACGACCTTCAAGGGGCTGTTCTACGGAGGCGGCTTCCATCAGCTGCAGTTCCAGATATACGGCAGCCTGATCATCTGCGCGGCGACATTCGCGATCGCGTTGATCGTGATGTACGCGCTCAAGGCCGTCGGTGTGCTGCGCATCTCCGCGGAGCACGAGCTCGAGGGTCTCGACATCGTCGAGCACGGTGCGCCGTCGTATCACCCCGAGTACGCCTACATGGGATACTCGCCGATCCCGAGCGGGAAGTCGCCCGGAATTTCGATTCCGACCGGTTCGGGTGCTCCGTCGATCAGCGTCGGCGAATAGGAGGGCGATCACATGCATCTCGTCACCGCCATCATCAAAGCGCACCGCGTCGAAGCAGTGACGGAGGCACTGAAGGACGCGGGCGTCACCGGCATGACAATCGCCGATGTTCAGGGCTTCGGCCGCCAGCGCGGGCACACCGAGGTCTACCGAGGCTCGGAATACAACGTCGACTTCCTGCCGAAAGTCAAGGTCGACGTGCTGTGCGACGCCGGCCAGGCGGAAAAGATCACCGACGTCATCGCCGACGCGGCCCGTACCGGAAAGATCGGTGACGGGAAGATCTGGGTCACCGAAGTCGCTCGAACCGTCCGCATCCGTACCGGGGAGACGGGAGAAGACGCGCTCTGATCCCCGCCTGACCGTGCGAACGGCGCTCACGCTTCGACGCCGCAGCGTGAGCGCCGTCGCGCGCGCCGTTCGTTTTCAGGCTTCGACGTCGCGGCGCATGCACACGCGTCGCGCCGGGTCGAGCCCGTGTGTCGCTTCCAGCGCGCGTCGCTCGCGCAGCTCGGGGCCGATCTCGGAGTCCTGCAGAACGCGGAAGCCGTGCTTGGCGTAGAACGGCGCGTTCCACGGGATATCGGTGAAGGTAGTAAGGGTCACCCCGTCGAACCGCTGTTTCGCCGCCCAGTCGCAGACGTGCGCCAGGAGTGCGGCGCCGAGGCCCTTTCGTCCGCGATTCGGTAGGACGCTCAGCTGTTCGAGGTGCGCGAGCTCGTCGACGACGTCGACGATCGCGTATCCCACGGGAACATCGTGATCGGCGATCACCCACGCTCGGCCGTCGTGCAGGTACTCGGCAAGCGCGTCGATGCTCTCCGGCTCGTGAGCCGCGACGTCAGCGAGGCCGACCTCGGCGAAGAGGATGCCGGCGAGGCGCTCGATGTCGCGCAACAGCTCGAGCTCTGCCGATCTCGGTGCTCGGATCGTCGACGACACGATCGACAGTGTGCCTTACGACGGTGCGCAACGCGGCTTGATTCGCGAGCACGAAGCCCTGATAGTCGACGCGAAGATCTCGAAGCGGCTATCTCGACGGCAGCACCATCTGGGTGCAGCGGAACAGGGCCATTTGTCGTCCTGTCGAGTCGTTCGCGATTGCGGCGTCCCACACTTGTGTCTGGCGACCGAGGTGAACCGGAGTGCACCGGCAGGTGACACGTTCGCCGGGGCGCGCCGACGATAGGAAGTTCGTCTTCAACTCGATCGTGGTGAAGGACGCGCCGTCGGGAATGTTGTTGCCGCACCCGATGGCCGCGCAGGAGTCCGCGAGAGCGATGATCGCGGGTGCGAAAAGGAACCCGGTCCCGGCGATGAGGTTCTCGGTCACGTCGATGTGGCCCACAACCAGATCTTTGGCCGAATGGTCGAAGACACAGCCGAGTTGACCGGGCACGCGTGAGCCGAAGAACTCGGTCACCCAACGCGCAGCCTCAACCGGATCCGCGTCCTCGGACAGGCTCATCGCGGGGACGTTAGCGGTGACGCCGGGCCCCGGTTCGCGGGTGGATGTGAAACCGTCTGGGGCGGCCAGGCGTCTGTGTGGGGATGGTCGGTCGAGAGAGGGAACACGCGAGCGACGGTGACCTCGACGCGTTTTGCCGTCGTGAGTGGCCGCGGCTCGTGGGCGCGTTGAGTCTGTACACCGGCGACGTCGGTCTGGCTGAGGACTTGGCCCAAGAGACGATCGCTCGGGTGTGTCAACACTGGCGTCGGGTGCAGCATCTCGACGCGCCGGGCGCGTGGGCGCATCGGGTCGCGGTGAACCTCGCGCATTCGCACTTCCGCAGGCGCCGCGTCGCGGAGCGCCATAACGCGCGTGAGCGTGTATGGGAGCCGGTGGACAGTCTCGACGCCGTCGCGACCGCACTCGCCTTGCGCGCCGCAATCGCGCGGCTGCCGCACCGCCAGCAGCTCGCGCTGGTCGCCCGCTACTACCTCGACCTGCCTGTCCGCTCCGTCGCTCAGATGCTTCGATGTCCCGAAGGCACCGTCAAGACGCTCACCAGCCGCGCGATCGCCAACCTGCGCGCCGCGGGGCTGATCAACGACGTCGAACTGGAGATGCAGACCGATGAATGATCTGACCGCCGCGCTCGCCGAGGCCGCATACCAACCCTCCGACGGACCGGATATGTCCGCGGCCCGGCAACGAGGCCGACGCCGCCGACGCCGCCGGTGCGGTCGCGTCGTGGCCACGCTCGTCACCATCGTCGCGGCCGCGACGTTCACCGTCACGCGTTTGGACGAGCGCGGACAGCGGCCCGCCGTTCGCATCGCGACGTCACATCACAGCTGGCAGACGTTCACGAGCCGTACCGGTGACCTCCAGGTCGAGTACCCGCCCGACTGGAACGTCGCGGCAGCAGTCCTCACGCCGCAGCTCACCGACCCCCACGAAATCCTCGCGCTCGGCACCTTCGCAATGGCGCCCGCGGATCACAACTGTGCGCACATCCCCGTGAACGCGTTGGAGCAAATGAGCCCAACCGACGCGTTCATCTGGATTACAGAACGAACCGGCACCGGCAACGACCCCGCGTGGAACTTCGGCCGTCGCCCGGCATCGATCGACGTGACCAGTGGAACCGACGCCAACGGAGGCGACCTCGCCGCGTGCCTCAACCGCCCGCTTCTCGGTACGGCACGCGCCGTCTCGTTCGACGACCACCGCCGACACTTCACCATCACCTACGCCATCGGCGCCGACGCAACCCAACAACGACGCGCCGACGTCCTGGCCATTCTCAACTCATTTCGCGTCAACTAGACGATTCTCCCGAAGTGTCGATCGTGCGCGGCGCTCATTCGTCCCTGCTGACGCCCGTTACCGCACCGCTTTTGTCGGTGATATAGCGACCCTTCGACAAGTCAATCAAGACGAGGACGTTTTCGAATGGGTCGGCAACAACCACGATTCGGCCGACCGGGATGTCGAAGGGCTCGACCACGATTCTCCCGCCACCATCGTGGAATGCCGCTGCGGCTGCATCAACGGACTCGACCAGCCAATTCGGCTCGTATCTCTGCTCCGTCGTAAGCACGACTTCGGTGGTGCTACGTGCCAGAGCGAGTCCGGCTGCGCCGATCTCGTCGTTCCGCCAACGTAATTCGTGCCCGAGAACGCCGCGATAGAAGTCGAGTCCCGCGTCGAGGTCCGGAACCGGGACGGTGACGGCGTCGATGGCCTGAAGAAGTGGTGTGGTGCGCACCCGCTCAGACTGACCGATCCTGATCGTCGCGGCGAGCGCGAATCGGCTGCGGTCCCAGGGGATCAACCATCACGTCCGTCGCCCAGTTCGCCACCTCGGTGGCGGTCTGGTCGGGTGCTACTCGGTCCGTCGAGATGGCGCAGAGCCCAAGCGATCGTTTCGTTGCGGCGTCCGCGATCGCGTTGGCGATCGCTGCCGAGTCGTACCCGCGTCCCATGAGTCGCTCGCGGCGCGTTTCATCGGAGCAGTCGAGCAACGCCCATTCGACCGCGGCAAGCATGCGCCGCGATGGTGTTTCGTCGACTTCGTCAGGCCCGAGCGGACCGAGCAACAACACCGGGCGTGCCCGCGCCAACATCGCGGCGAGTCGGACCCACAGATCGTTGTACGCGGGCCACATCGAAGCCGCTTCAGATCGGCGGAGGTCAACGCCCACGAGGCAACTCGCGGGTTCCAGGAGCGCGTCCATGTCGAGAACGATGAAGTTCGGGAGCCGAGCGGCAACATGCGCGGCGACGACTGTTTTGCCCGCGCCCGGAGCACCCGTGACAAACAACACTCGCGGTTCGATCACCCACACATGATGCCCGCTGCCTCTCCGGCCCGACGCACACCGATCGGCAGGTTTGTGGTGGCTGGTTACTTCCTGGCCGCGTCCTTCGCTGATTGCCAGTCGGTGAGCAAGGTTCCGAAGTGCGCGGGGTTGTAGATGTCTTCTTCGCGTGACCACTGCCCGTTTCCGGCGTAGTCGACCATCGACCAGTTCGTCGTCGAGTACTCGCGCCCATCACCCAGATCGGGCATGTGCGTCCGGGCACAGAAGATCACCCGGCCGTTCTCGTCGTCGAAGAGCACCCAATCGTGGGTGTAGGTCATCTGGTCGTTCGGATACTGCTGCATGAGCGGGACGATCCATTGGCGGACCGCCTCCCGGCCGTGCATCTCGCCGAAGACGTGCTCGATGTAGGTGCAGTCGTCGGTGAACAGATCCGCGAACGCGTTGTAGTCGGCGGACGCCGCACATTCGTCCGAGACGCGCGAGAAGTGCTCGTACGCATCGCGTAGCTCGTCGATCGGCTGCTTCGCCATATTGATCCTCAGTTCCAGGACGCCGGTGACCGCCCAGCAGCGCATGATGCCCGCTCAGGAGCATCTCGGTCGAGTACCGATCGGCAAATATCGCGCTGCGTCGGCGTCGCATGAGGAATGTCACGCCGGGAAACTCCGTCCCTTGAGCCGGTGAGTAGCCCCCCGCGCTCAGGCGCTGATCTCTGCGACCACGACGGCGACGTTGTCACGACCGCCGCGGGATAGGGCCAGCTCGACGAGCGCGTCGGCAGTCGCTTGGACGTCCTCGGTCGCCGCCATCAAAGACGCGATCTCGTCGTTGGGCACCTCATTGAAGAGGCCGTCAGTGCACACGAGAAGGCGATCGCCTTCCGCCGCAGGGTGTGCGGCACTGTCGAGCTCAACGTCCGGTCCGACTCCGAGCGCTCGGGTGAGGACGCCGCGGTGAGGATGATCGAGCGCCTCTTGTTCGCTCAGCTCCCCGCGCCGCACAAGCTCGGCAGTCACGCTGTGGTCGTGGGTCAGTTGCGTCAACGAGTCGTTGCGCAACACGTAGGCACGGCTGTCTCCAACGTTGACGACCGCGAGGCTTCCGTCTCCGGTCAGGCCCGCCGCACAGATTGTCGTGCCCATGCCCTCCAACTCGGCACTCGCGCCGGCGCGGTCCCAGATCGCCCGGTTGGCTGCCCGCACCGCCGCTTGAAGCTCATCGAGCGACCGCCCGGTGAAGGCGGCCTGGACGAGCGCTACCGCGACCGCGGATGCGACCTCGCCTCCTGGATGACCTCCCATACCGTCCGCGACCGCCGCAAGGTGGTCACTGCTCACGACGGCGTCTTCGTTGTTGTCGCGCACTCGGCCGATGTCCGTGCGGCTGACTGTCCTCAATGTCGTCATCGATTCCTTCCCTGAGCGCTCATTGTCGACGGGTGTGAACGGCGTGGCCTCGATCGACAACAGACGTCGTGCGAGGTCGAGGGCCTTCTGCCGGTGCGCGGCATCGATCTCCACTCGCCTCGCCCAGGCATCAAGCTGTTCGCACGAGGGATCGCGAAGGAGTGCTGCGATGTCGGCGAGCGGCATGCCCGCCTCTCGCAGCGTGTCGATCAGTTTGGCCTCGCGCAACTGACCCGGGGAGTAGTACCTATAGCCCGACGTTGAATCGACCGCCGCGGGCACGAGGAGTCCACCGGCTGCGTAGCTCCGGAGCCGCTTCGGTGACAGACCAGAGCGCTCTGAGAACTCGCCGATCGGCATGAGGTCGTCCACGTAATGCAGCATGAACCCTTCCCGTGGGTGAAGGTCAAGCGCCGGACCAACGACGCCCAAGCCCGTGCCGCGTAGAGGCTCGAGCGCGGCTCCCGCCGGAAGTCCCGTCAGCGTGAGAAGCTGGCACTGTGATTCTCGTCTTTCCGGTCGTGCTCGTTGCGTTGGCGATTCCTGCGCTGTGTATCTGGGCGGCCGTCGACGCGGCGGGTCAACCGGACTGGGCCTTCGAGGCGGCCGGGACCAGTA
>JALYLU010000003.1 GCA_030774075.1 Actinomycetota bacterium
CCCACAAACGGCAGGACTCGCCGCCGCGATGCGGCGAGCCGGCGCGCGGGTGGTGTGGCGCTGCCACGTCGGCATCGACTCGCCGAACGAGCACTCTGAACGTGGGTGGGAGTTCTTGCGGCCCTATGTCGATGACGTGGACGGATACGTGTTCTCGTGTGAGTGGTTCGCGCCCGCCTGGGTGCCACGACAGCACCTTGCCGTGATCGCTCCGTCGATCGATCCGTTCTCGGCAAAGAACGAATCGATCGACCCCGCAACCGTCGCGCCCTTGTTGCAATACGTGGGGCTACTCGAGAGCGGTGGTCACGAGCCGGTCGGGACATTCACGAGGCGCGACGGCTCGCGGGGCCGTGTCACGCGACATGTCGATCTCATCGGTACCGGCCCGCCGCCACCGCCCGACGCACCCGTCGTGTTGCAGGCGTCTCGCTGGGACGCGCTGAAGGACATGCCCGGTGTACTCATTGGTTTCGCCGACCACATCGTCGACCGCACCGACGCCCACCTCGTCCTTGCCGGCCCCCAGACCAGCGGTGTCACCGATGATCCGGAGGCCAACAAGGTGCTCGATGAGTGCGTGGCGCTCTGGCGCAAGCTCCCGAAATCTGCGCAGCGTCGCATCCATCTGGCGTGCGTGCCGATGCAGGATCCTGATGAGGCAGCCGCGATCGTCAATGCCCTCCAACGGCACGCGACCGTTGTCGTACAAAAGAGCCTCGCCGAAGGTTTCGGGCTCACCGTTGTCGAAGCCATGTGGAAGTCGCGCCCGGTCATCGGCAGCGCGGTCGGCGGTATCGTCGACCAGATCGTGTCCGGCGAGACCGGCTTCCTGCTCGACGACGCGCGCGACCTCGAGCGATACGCGCATTCCGTTTGCTCGCTCCTTGACCGTAGGATGGAGTGCGACCGGATGGGGGCCAACGGTCGGCAACGCGCCGAACAGAAGTTCCTCGGCGATCGGCATCTCGAGCAGTGGGCGCAGCTGTTCGCGCGGCTTCGGCCACGCTGAACCGTCCAACAATTGCTGGAGGCGCTCCTCACCCGTCTGAGGGGGAACGACGCAAACGCCGCCCAGTGATCTTCTCGATCTCGATGCGGACTACGCGCTGGCGTTCGCCGACTGGCCAATAGTCGTCGAGGCGCGCCTGCGCGTTCGTCATTGTGGGTGACGGCGATCGCATCTCGTGCGCGTGTCCGACGACGAGCACGCTCCAACCGTCGGCTCCATCGTCGACCTCGAACGCGACCCGCATCTCGACGACGGCCGCGATCAACTTCGTTCCCGGGTCGGTCCGGAACACGACCTCACCGTCTACCAGCGCGTAGAAGACGGGCAGGATCACCGGCTCGTCCGCGATCCTTATGCCGACCCGGCCGAATGAATGACCGCGCAGCAACTCGATGCACTCGTCGGTCCCGATCACATCGAATCCGCGACTCGTCACTGTCCCTCCAGATGTCGAGCGGTCGTGGCCATGCCCACGACCGGCAGCCGATCACATACTTGCTTGCACGTCACATGTCGAAACGGTTCCCGAGGCTCGCCCTGACGCCGCGTCCTGACCACATCATGGACCCGCGCTCCTGCGTGGACGAGGGTCATCCGTCCCTATTCGGGCGGGAACGTCGGCCAGTAGTTTGGGTAACTCCGGATCATCGACGAGGCGCTCTCGAAGTCGGCGGGCGTCGAGGGGAGGCACCGACCTTCTCGGCCACGAATGGGGTAATCGCCCCAGGGTGACAGAGCGGTCGAAGGTCTCGTGACCGTCTGCCGTTAGCGTGACCGCGTGAGCGGGGTGATGCACGCGGACGTCGTGATCGTCGGCGGCGGACTGCTCGGACTCTCGACCGCGCGGGCGCTGCGCGGCCGGCGCGACGTGCTGGTGCTCGAGCGGGACACGGTCGGAAACGCGCGCAGTGGGTCACACGGGCGCACACGCATCTTTCGGCTGGGGTATGCCGATCCGCGGTACGTCGCAATGGCGCAGCGCGCCGCGGAGCGGTGGCGCGCACTCGAGGCCGAAGCCGGGGTGCAGCTGTTGCACCCGACTCCGCAGCTCACGTTCGGGCCCGGTGCCGACGCCGTATGCGCTGCCCTCGCGGCGGCCGGTGCGCCGGCGGAGCGCATCACCGCCGCGGCGATCAAGAAGCGGTTTCCCGCCTTCGCCGGTCGGGGAGACGCGGTGCTGGAAACGGCCTCGGCTGTGATCGCGGCTGATCGCACGCTGGCGACACTGCGTGCCCACGCCGGTGCGGAACTGCGCGAACACGTGCGCGTGGAGCGGCTCGACGCGCACCATGTCGAGACCACGAGCGAGATCATCGAGGCGCGAACGGTGGTGGTGTGCGCGGGACCGTGGACGCGTTCGTTGGTCCCGCGCATCCCGACGACGACGACTCTGGAACACGTGGGCTACGTGCGCGCGGGCGCAGGGTTGCCGATCTTCATCGACTTCGCCGAGCCCGCGGTGTATGGCCTTCCGACGCCCGGTTCGGATCTCTACAAGCTCGCGGTACACCACGGTGGTCCGGCGATCGATCCCGACCGTGAGTTTGTCCCCGATCCGGATGCGCTTGCGGCATTGCAGCACGCGATCGAGCGGTGGCTGCCCGTTGCCGAGCTCGTGCAGGTCGACATCTGCCCGTACGACAACACGGCCGACGAGGAATTCATCGTGGAACGGATCGACGGGATCGTCGTAGGCGCGGGCACCTCCGGACACGCCTTCAAGTTCGGCCCGCTCCTCGGTGAGCAACTGGCCCGACTCGTGCTGGATGACCGCTGACTCAATGGGCCGCGATGGAGGGCCGGGGCGAAGGCGTCAGATCAGGACTCGAGCGCGAAGAGCTGCCAGGATTCCGGCACGCCCTTGAGCTCGTGCTCCCCCCGGTCGACGAACTGCAGGCCGGATCCGACGACGAGATCCCGCACGGTTCGCGATACCAACACCTCGCCCGAGGCTGCGCGCGCGGCCACGCGCGCCGCAATGTGCACTGTGAGTCCTGCCAGGTCGTTGCCTCGCCGTTCGCATTCGCCGGTGTGCGCGCCGGCGCGGACCGCGATGCCCTTCGCCGCCGACGACGTGACCACCGCGTGCGCGCAGCGGACAGCCTGTGTCGGGCTGTCGAACGCGCCGAGAAATCCATCGCCGGTTGTGTTGATCTCTCGTCCGCCGTATCGCTGGAGCTCCGACCGAACGACGGCATCGTGCGCGTCGAGGTGCGCGCGCCACGCCCGGTCGCCGAGCGCGGCTGCCCGCCCGGTCGAGTCGACGATGTCGGTGAAGAGCACGGTCGCCTGCGTCCGCTCGCCGCCGCTCGAGCGCCGACCGGTCAGGAACTCCTCGATCTCGTCCATGACCTCGTCGGCGCCCCCGGTCCACGGGGCGTGGTCGGCGCCCGGGAGCTCGACGTATCGCGCACCGGAAATTTGCTCGCCCAAGTAGCGCCCGAGGCCGACTGGGACGAAGAGGTTGTCGGTCCTGTGGATGACCAGGGTGGGGACGTTGATCTCCGCAAGGCGATGGCGTACATCCGCTCGCGCCGTCATTCCGATGATCGCTCGGGCGCTCGCCGGGCTCGCGCCCCGCGCCGAGGCGCGCACCCACCACGCTCGAAACTGCGCGTCGTTGCGCATGCTCGGCGCAATCAGCGCGAGGTCGTCGTCGTCTCCCAACGTCCAGCTTTCGTCGGGGTCCGGGTTCTGCTCGAGGAACCTGTCGATGACCTCGCGCGGATAGCCGTCCGGGTAGTCCTCGTCCGCGATCACACGCGCACAACCGTTCACGACCACCAGCGCGACCACGCGTTCCGGCCTCGTCGACGCGAACTCGATCGCTGCGATGCCGCCCGAGTCCGCGACGATCACGGCGCGATCAAGCTTGCAGGCGTCGAGCAGCTTCGATGTCCCGTGCCGCGCTCGCAGGAGTCGATGGATCAGCGGTGTCGATCGGATCCGACAGCCCGACACCTCGTATATCGAAGGGGATCAGACGCGAGAAGGATGCCAGTCGCCGGAAGTAATGCGCCGAGTGCGGCTGCTCGTCGAGTGAGTCGATCGACCGCGTAAAGGTCGAGACGTACAGCAGATCGAGCCCGCCGGTGCCGAGGACCGAATACGCGAGGTGGGCACCGCCGCTCTTCGCGTACCCGTGCAATGTGTCCACGACTACGTTCTGCCTCCCGCCGAACCACCGACCTCGGCCGCTCGTCGCAGGTCTCCAGCCGGCCCGTTCACCGACGACGGCGCGTACGGAATCCGCGAGTTCACCGGTATCGTGCACGCGATGTTTCGGGTCACGTTCTCGGTCGACGACCTGTCCGAGCGTCAACGCTTGGCCTCTGAGGTG
The DNA here is from genome assembly GCA_030774075.1 of Actinomycetota bacterium. GTDB lineage: Bacteria > Actinomycetota > Acidimicrobiia > IMCC26256 > PALSA-610 > PALSA-610. The sequence continues at coordinate 4,353 of JALYLU010000003.1, forward strand.
CGGGCGCTGACGATGGGCGGCGACGCCCGGATCGTCTCGGCGTTCGTCGACGCCAAGACGCTCGAGGTGTATCTCGACATCGCCGAGTCTGCCGTCCCGCGCGCGGTGATCGACCGGCTCGCGCAAAGGCTCGGCGTTACCGAGTACGAAGTCACCGGCGCGCAAGCGATCCCCATCGAAACGGTTGGAAGCGCAGCGACGGTCTCTCGCGGCCGCTTGCGCCCGGCCGCGATCACCCAAGTTCGCGTCCACCCTGACGGCCGCGCCTTGTCGGTCCAGGCTCGGCACCGACCCTACGAGACCGTCGAGCGCGTCGAAGTCGAACAGACCGGCGATGCGGTCGCGCTCACGGTCTTGGTTGGTACCGCGGATGATGACGTCCGCAGTCGCTTCGTATCGTTGGCGGTCGCGTTCACGTGGGTTGACACCTTCCTCGACCGTCCCGTGGGAGACCGCCGGATCATCCGCCACGACCCCGAGTGACCGTTGCGGCAGGCCCACGCCGGAGCATCCGCGCCCGGCGCCTACGCGCGTGCCACTCTCTCGGGTGAAGCGGCTGGGGTAGGAAAGATCAATGGAGTCATGCGTACATGTACACCGAAGTCCGACCCGTACCAGATGGGGTTGACGTCACCGCTGTCCAAGCCTCGTTGATCGGCGACTGGCTCGGCCTGGCGGATTACCTGGCCGAAGCCGTCGCCACCGGAGATGAGAGCGTCGACGCCGCCCGAACCGAGTTGGCGGCGGCCGCGACCGGCATCGTCGAACATGAGGCACTCGAACGGGCGGCCGACATTGCGGCGGCCCAACGCGGCGACGATGCGCTGATCACAGCACTGCTGCGATGGGCGACAACCGCCGCCAGTTCCGCCGAAGCGGCATAGACCGATGTCGCTTGCTCCCTCGCGAATGCGTCGAAGCTCCGCGCCGGTCGTCGCCGCCGAGGTGCTCTTGCATCACGGCCTCAGCGACGAGGCCATCCTCAGCTACCTCGCCCGGAGCTGGCCGCTCGACGAAACCGATTGCCGGTATGCACTCAACGCCGCCCACATCCTGTTGCGGCGAGAACGGGCGGGCGGAGCCGGAGCGGCCGACGGGTAGCAGCCAAAGCCCGGGTCAGATTCCCGATCTGAGACTGGCGCTGCCGATCGTGTTGCGCGATGGTTCATGGAGGCGGAGGTCAACCACAGGCAATCGTGGGAGGCCACCATGGTGCAGTTCTTGTCCGGGGCCGGTCTCGGCATCGTGGGAGCCGTCGTGCTCTTTCGGGCATGGCCGTTCGCATTCCGCCGCCGTTAAACGACGGCGGCGACCGGAGCGAGGGCGAAGCGAGAGCGTAGGAAGCTCGCTCCCGTTCGGCGCAGTCTCAACTCGCCGGCGCAGCCGGCCGCGCAGCAAGTCGAACGAAATGTGTTTTGGCGCGGAGGAGTTCGATGGTTGCGCGGCCGTCGAGTGGTCGTCCGAGATGGAAGCCTTGGACGAGGTCGCATCCGTACCTGCCGAGTGTGTCGAGTTGGGTTTGGTTTTCGACTCCTTCGGCGATCGGTGTGAGGCCGAGCGTGTGCGCGAGCTGGATGATGGCTTGTGCGAGGGTTCTCTCCGGTCGAGTGAGCATGTCATCTACGAAGGTGCGGTCGATCTTGAGGAAGTCGATCGGGAAGCGCTGCAGATAGCTGAGGGACGAGTAGCCGGTACCGAAATCGTCTACGGCGAGGCGTACGCCCATCAGGTGAAGTTGCTGCAGAGTTGCGCCGGCGCGATCGGGGTCGGTCATCAGCGCACCCTCAGTTATTTCGAGAATCAAGGCGGCGGGGCCGAGTCCGTTTCGTTTGAGAAGCGATGCGATGAGTGACCCAAGGCTTGGGTTGTGCAGCTGACGGGGCGAGAGGTTGACCGCGATCGCGGGCGCGTCCGGCCCGAGCGTGGAAGTCCAGCGACCGGCTTCTTCACAGGCAGATTCGAGGAGCTCGCGGCCGAGGTCTTCGATGAGGCCGTTTTGTTCTGCGAATGGGATGAACGCGTTCGGGTACAGCATGCCGTGGTCGGGGTGGTTCCACCGGGCCAGGGCTTCGACCGCCGGGACGCGACCCGATTGCAGTTCATAGACCGGCTGGTAGTGCAACTCGAATTGTCCCCGGCGAATGGCGACGCGTATGCGTGCTTCGAGGTCGAGGCGGTCCACGGCCGATGCATGCATCTCCGGCGAGAAGACGCGGCGACAGTTCTTCCCGTGCGCTTTCGCCGCGTACATCGCGAGGTCAGCGTTGCGGAGCAGCTCGTCGGCGTTGGTGCCCTTTTCGCCGTACGCGATACCAACACTGGCGGTGATCGTCAGCTCCTTGCCCGCGATGACGATCGGTTGCCGCAGAACCTCGATGATGCGCTGTGCGATTTCGGAGGCTTCGTTGCGATCGCTGAGATCGTCGAGCAGAACCGCGAACTCGTCACCGCCGAGGCGGGCAGCAGTGTCTTCGACACGAAGCTGGCTGGTGAGACGCTCGCTCACGTGAACAAGGAGCTCGTCGCCCGCCCAATGCCCCAGTGTGTCGTTGACGTTCTTGAAGTCGTCCAGATCGATGAACAACACCGCGAGCTGTCGCTCGCGTCGGTGCAGCCGTACGGCGGCATGATCGATCCGATCCCGGAAGAGGGCCTGGTTGGCGAGACCGGTGAGGGAATCATGCAAGGCCTGATGGGCGAGCTCGTGCTTGAGCTGCTCCTGCTCGGTGATGTCTCGGAAGCTCCACACCCGACCGACCACCGTGTCGGCCATCCGCCGTGGGAGGGAGTCGCGTTCGAACACGCGGCCGTCTTTGAACTCGAGTACGTCGTGACTGTGAGCTTCGGGAGCGGCGTACAGTTCTTGGACCTTGGCCAGGAACGCGTCGGGATCGCAGAGTTGGTCGAGTACCCACGCCAACGCTTGGCTGTCGTCCCGCGACGCGAGCACCTCGTCCGGAATCTGCCATAACTCTACGAACCTGCGATTGAAACTCGCGATTTGGCCGGTCTGGTCGACGACGAGGATCCCGTCCGCGGTCGATTCGAGTGTCGTCGCCAGCAGCGAGTTCGTCTCACGAAGCTGGTCTTCAGCTGCGACGCGATCGGAGATGTCGTGGCCAGTTGCGACGATTCCTTCGAGTGTCGGGTCGTCGAGCAGGTTCGTGAAGGTCAACGCGAACGGGACGACGCCCCCGCCGACCCGGCACAATCGCAGATCGACCGTAATAGGATGTGCATCGGCCGAGTGCACCTCGCGCAGCGTCGTCGCGAGTGCCGCACGGTCGAGGCCATCCACGATGCATGCGAGCGGTTTACCTTCCAACCATTCCTGATCGTGGCCCAGCAGCCTGGTCACGACCGCGGACGACGCCCGGACGGTGCCGTCGCGGTTCAACAGCAACGTGACCGAGGCACCGTTTTGGATCAGCGCGCGGAATCGAGCGACCTCGTCACCCGCGACCTCCCAACGACGTCGCTCCGTAATGTCACGAACGCTGAGAAGAATGTCGTCACCGAGTGACGTGCCGAGCACCTCCACCAGACGCCAGCCGTCCGTGCCTCGGACGCGAACCTCCAGCAGCGTGCCCACCTCCTTGGCCTGCACGCTCGTGACGGCAAGCGTTGCAACCTGAGCATCGTCCGGGTGCACGAAGTCCAGAATGCTCCGACCAAAAGCACTCGCAGGCGTGACGCCGAACAACTGCTCCGCCGCCCGATTCGCCCACCGCAAATCGCCGAACGAGCTGATCAACACGACCGCGTCGGGCAGCGCCGCCGCGAGACCCCCGGGATCGCTCGCGGGACGGCCCGCGATTCCAGGGTCCTCGGTCACCGTCCTGACATCGACCCCTCTGCAACGCCAATTGACACCCAACCTCGCTCACTGAGTGGATGCTCGATCGGGGCAACCATCGCCAGGGGTCTCCGCCAGGACCCGCTACCCCCGCTCAGGCGTCGAGCAGCACGATCGTGCGCCCGACCGTCCGGCGGTCCGCCATGGCTTCGATCGCGACCGGGATGTCTTCGAAGCCGATCGTCTGACCGATCACTGGCTTGATCTTGTGCTCGAGCGCCAGCTGGACGACCTCGTGCATGATCCTCTCCCCGAGCGCGGCACTTGCGAAGTTCCATCCCATCGCAGTCTTCAGCATCTCCGACATCTCGGGCTGCTGGTACGCGAGCAGCACTCCGCACAACTTGAAGTTCCCGAGCGCGAGGCGGCGGGGGACAATGAAGGGCTCGTCGGCGACGACCTTGTTGGAGGCGAAGCCCATCATCAGGTAACGGCCGTTGTAGGCGGTGCACTGCATCGATTTCTCCATCACCGCCTCACCGACGTTGTCGAACACGACCTCGACGCCCCGGTTCGCGGTCTCGGCGAGAACAACCTGCGCGAAATCGGCGTCGTTGTAGTTGATCGCGACGTCGGCGCCGAGGTCTCGACAGAGTTGAACCTTCTCGTCGGTCCCCGCGGTCGCGAAGACCCGCGCCCCGACATGCTTTGCGAGCTGGATCGCGGCTGACCCCGATCCACCCGCGGCCGCGTGGATGAGCACGCTTTCGCCGGCTTGGAGCTCGGCGCGGTCGTAGAGCCCGAGCCAGGCGAGATGAAAGGGGAAGTAGAGCGCGGCGGCGCCGGGAAGTGGGATCGACTCCGGCATGTCGAAGGCCGAAACGACCGGACAGACCGCGAACTCGGCGAAGCCGCCGTTGGCGCCTTTCGGCATCGCGACGACGCGGCGGCCCTGCCACTCGTCGGTTCCCTCACCGCACGCGTCGACGATCCCCATCACCTCCATGCCCGGGCTGTACGGCAACTCGGGACGGACCATCATGTTGCCGCCGTTGATGCGTTCGAGATCGTTGAGATTGAACGGGATGGCTTGCACCCGCACGAGGAGCTCACCGGCCTCAGGTGCCGGGACGGGCACGATGTCGAGTCTCAGGACCTCGGTCGGGCGGCCGTATTCGTGCGTCCGCCATGCTCGCATCGTGCGATCCGAGTTCTGCATCGCTGCTCACCTGCTCTTGGCTTCTCGGGACTGCCTGCTCCGTGCTTCTCGGGACTGCTCGCGTGTCTAACAGCACCGACCGGGCAAGGCCAGCATCTGCTTGCGGATGTAGAGAGATGTGTTTAGATTGAGTCGAAATCGCGTGACTTGCCGAAATCGCCGTGAGTTGGGGGTCGCATGTTGTCGCGGAAGCTGCCGACGGTTTCGCGCGCGCGTCGCGCAACGGTTCTGGTCGTGATCGGTATGGCCGCCGCCGCGTGCGGCGGGAACCACACCAACGGGTCCGCGGCCGTCACCCCGGGAAGTACGGGTGCGCCCACCACCGTTGCGCCGGCCGTTGCCAAGTTCGGGACACTGGTCTCGCCGTGTGGTTCGGGCTCGGCGAAGGGCGCGACCGCGAACGGTGTCACCAACACCTCGATCACCATCGGGTACGGCGACGACGCCGGCTATTCGGCCGCGCCCGGACTCGACAAGGAGATGTCCGACGCGGTCAAGCCGATGATCAAGTGGTGCAACGACCAGGGCGGCATCAACGGCCGCAAGATCGTCGGCAAGTACTACGACGCGAAGGTGCTACAGGTGACGCAGGTCATGACGCAGGCCTGCAACGACAAGGTGTTCATGCTGGTCGGTCAAGGCTGGGTGCTCGACCAGGGGCAGGAGCAGACACGTATCGCATGCAAGCTGGCGACGATCCCCGCCTTTGCCGTCGCGACCGCGTTCGCGAGTGGTCCCGGTATGCAGCAGCCGCTCCCGAACCCCGGCGACGAGGTGACGATTTCGTCCGCGTTCCAGATCGCACAGCTGTTCCCCGACGCGGTGAAGAAAGCCGCGTTCGTCTTCGCCGAATTCCCCGCGACCCGCGAGACGCGCGACAAGGCCGCGGCGGGATATCCGAAGGCCGGTTGGAAGTTCCTCGCTTGCGACCAGATCTACAACGTCGCGGGCGAATCCGACTGGAAGCCGTTCGCCAGCAACCTCAAGGCGTGCGGAGTTCAGGCGGTGGTCTGGGTCGGCTCACCCGATCCCAACCTCGAGAACTTCCTCAACGCGTCGAAGCAGGTGGGCTTCGCGCCGCAGGCGTGGGCCACCGACCCGAACCAGTACACGGCTGCCTTCGCCAAATGGAACGGCCAGAACGGGGGTGCGGCCGACAACGTCTACGTCCGCATGACCGGGGTGCCGTTCGAGTTCGCCGCCCAGGCGCCCGCGGTCAAGCAGTACATGGACCTCGTCGCGAAGTCGCACGGCACGATCGGCCTGCTCGGCGAGCAAGCGGCGTCGGCGTTCTTGCTGTGGGCCACCGGGGTCAAAGCGTGTGGCTCGGATGTCACCGCCAAGTGTGTGCTCGACAGCGCGGCCAAGCAGACCGGCTGGACCGGAGGCGGTATGCACATCCCTGCCGACCCCGGGTCGAACACCGCATCGAAGTGCGGCATGCTGCTCAAGTTGAAAGGCGCCGAGTGGGTCAAGGTCGTCCCGAGCGGCGACACGCTGTTCGACTGCAACGACAAGTACTTGGTCGAGGGCATCACCACGAGCGCGGTGACCGCGGCCAAGCTCGACGCGAACCGCGTGGCCACCCAGTTCGGTACTTTCACGCCGAAGTAGCGGGCGTCGTTCGAGGCCGCGTTCACCCGCTCGAGGACCCGAATGAACCTGTTGATCAACGGCTTGATCACCGGTGCTGTGTTCGCGATCGCCGCGAGCGGCCTGGTCGTGACGTACTCGACCTCGGGCGTCTTCAACTTCGCACACGGCGCGCTGGGAATGCTGTGCGCGTACGTCTACTGGGATCTCCGGGTCAACGACAGCCATACCTGGCCGCTGCTTCCCAAGGGGCACTGGCCTGCACCCCTCGCGCTCGCGTTCGTGCTGCTCGTTTTCGCACCGCTGGTCGGGGCGCTCCTCTACCGCGTCGTAATTCGCGGCTTGCAACAGACGTCCGAGATCGTGAAGCTCGTCGTGCCGATCTCGGTGCTGCTGGCGGCGATCGGGCTCGCCAACTGGGTGTGGAAACCTACTGATTCCCACTCGATCCAGCCCTTCTTCGGCGCCGGTCACAAGGTGACGGTGTTCGGCGTCGTGCTCCTCTGGCACGACCTGACGATCCTGCTCGTCGCCGTCGCGCTCGCCATCGGGTTGCGCGTGTTCCTGTACCGCACTCGTGTCGGGGTGTCGATGCGCGCGGTCGTCGACGACCGTCCGCTGCTCGAGCTGAACGGCGCGCGGCCGGATCGGGTGTCGCTCGTGAGCTGGATGATCGGCGTCGGGCTGTCGGCCCTCGCGGGCATCCTGATAACCCCGTTTCAAGGTGGGTCGCTCAGCTCGACTCTGCTGACCCTGCTCGTGATCAACGCGTTCGCGGCGGCGATGTTCGGTCGTCTGCGCAACCTGCCGATGACCTTCGTCGGTGCGGTCGTGTTGGGTTTCGCGACGCGCATGGCGTTCGAGCGGCCGACCGGGCTCATGCCCAAGTCGTTCGACTGGGGCGGCAACCTCCGCCTCGCAGTTCCGATGATCCTGTTGTTCGTCGTGCTGCTGGTCCTGCCCCAGGACCGCCTGCGGGGCGCGGTGGCGTATCGGACCCGCGAGCGGTTTTCGTTGCCGTCGATGCGTGCCGCGTACATCGGTGGCGTTGTGTTCGTAGTCGTCGTCTTCTTGCTGTCGCGCATCATGGCCGCGTCGCCGTTGCTGACCTTGAGCGACGCGCTGGCCGCCGCCATCATCATCTTGTCGCTCGTCCTGCTCGTCGGCTACGCGGGCGAGGTGAGCCTCGCGACCATGGCGCTCGCCGGAATCGGCGGCACGATCTTGTACCACCATGTGGGGCACGGGACATCGAACCGGGCCGGGATCATGGCGTTCGTGATCGCCGTCGTCGCGACCGCGCTCGTGGGCGCGGTCATCGCCTTACCCGCGTTGCGCTTGCGGGGTTTGTATCTCGCGCTCGCGACCGCCGCCTTCTCGATCGCGGTCGAACAGATGGTGTTCAAGGAGTACGCGTCCGAGCGGCGGATCTACCCCGCGACGTTGATACTGCTCGTCGTCTTCGGATGCGGCGCGGTCTACCGGGGTTTCAGGTCGCACCGGGCGCGCGGCGCGGCAGTCGCGGCCGTCGTGTCCGGCGCGGTGGTGACGCTCGCTGCGACCAACTCGTGGCTGCAGCGCGAGCGCTGGAGCGCCATCTTCCCCAACGGCAACCTCCAGGTACCGCGACCTCGCCTGTCGGGCATCGACTTCACGCCACAGGACAATTTCCTCCTGCTGCTCGCTGTCGTGTTCGCGGTGCTCGGCGTGATGATGATCGCCCTGCGCAGGAGTGCGTATGGCCGCCGGCTGACGGCGATGAAGAACAGCCCGGCGGCGTGCGCGACGCTCGGCATGAACATCGTCCGGCTCAAGTTATCGGTGTTCATGATGTCCGCCGCCATCGCGGGCTTGGGCGGCTGCTTGTTCGCGCAGGAGATCGGAGCCGTCACCAGCGACCGGTTCAGCCTGTTCGAGTCGATGACGATGCTGATGCTGCTCGTCGTGGCCGGCGCCGGCTACGTGTCGGGTGGATTGACCGCCGGGTTGCTGTACGGCGCCGTCTTCGTCGCGCTCGAGTCCATCATCGCCAAGCTGGGTCAGGACTACTCCGCGTTGCACGGCGTCAGCGCGTGGCTCGTTCACTTCACCGCCCTGTTGCCGGCGCTCATCGGCATCGGGCTCGGTCGTAATCCGAGCGGCTTCCTCAACGACGCCTTCGCCCGCTACCGCGCGATGATGCGCGACGCGAAAGGCGTTCTGGTCGCGGGCGTCGCCGCCGAGTTGCTGGTGTGGTTCCTCGCCTTCCGGCACACGATCAACAACTGGACGTTCACGATCGTCACGGCCGCGCTTGTCGTGCTCGTGCCTCAGCTCGGATCGCTTCTCGATCCCGCCGCACAACGCCGCAGGCAGGCAGTCGACGATGGTGCGGACCACGCGACGCCGCTCGAGCTGATTGGCATCGATCGAGCGTTCACCGCGCACGACTTGCGCGAGATTGATCGCGGCATGGGTCTCGATCGGAACCTCGATCGGGGTCTCGATCGCGACCTCGAGGGATTGCGCGCATGACGGGCGAGAGCTTGCTCGTCGCCGAGCACGTGACGGTCCAGTTCGGCGGTAATCGGGCGTTGTCCGACGTCGATGTCGATGCGCGCGCGGGCGAGGTGACCGGTCTGATCGGTCCGAACGGTGCCGGCAAGACCACGCTCTTCAACGTCATCACGGGATTGCAATCGCTGACAGCGGGCCGGATCCGGTTCGACGGACGCGACGTGAGCAGGCTCGACACGCACAAGCGCGCGCGGTTGGGGATCGCACGCACGTTCCAGCGGCTCGAGTTGTTCACCGATCTGACCGTGCGGGACAACCTCCGGGTCGCGGGCGAGATCCGCAACACTTGGAGCGGATTCGGCAGGGGCTACGCCGGCCGCGCACGCCGGATCAACGTCGCTCACGAGACCGAGCGCGTCCTCGACCTGATCGGATTGACCGGCCTCGCCGACGCGGACGTGTCGACGATCCCGACCGGAACCGCGCGCGTCGTGGAGCTCGGTCGTGCCTTGATGATCCGGCCGCGCGTGCTGCTGCTCGACGAGCCGGCGTCGGGTCAATCCGACGACGAGACGAGGGCGTTCACCGTGCTCCTCCGGCGGCTCGTGCGCGACGACGGCCTCAGCATCTTGCTCGTGGAGCACGACATGGCGCTGGTCATGGACGTGTGCGACCGCATCCATGTGCTCGACTTCGGAGAGGTCATCGCCGTCGGCTCACCCGACGACGTTCGCCACGACCCGCGTGTGCGTGATGCCTACCTCGGGACCGCGACCTCGTGAGCGCGTCGTTTGTGAGTAGGGCGACCGCGCTCGAGCTGCGCGACGTGCGCGCGGCCTACGGAACGATCAACGTCCTGCGCGGGGTCGACCTTGCGGTCCCGTACGGCAGCGTGGTGGCCTTGCTCGGTCCGAACGGTGGTGGGAAGTCGACCGCGCTGCGGATGATCGCGGGGCTGCTGCCGGCGACGAGCGGTGACGTCTTCGTCGCCGGCCGCCGGATCAACGGCGCCGCCCCCGACGAGCTGGCGCGCCGCGGCGTGTGCCTGATCCCGGAAGGCAAGGGGATCTTCCCGAATCTGTCGGTGCGGGAGAACCTGTGGATGGCCACGCACGGCGGGACCTCCCTGAACGAGATCGAGGAGATCACGTACACGCGCTTCCCGCAGCTCGGACAGCGGCCGCGTCAGCTTGCCGGAACCTTGTCCGGCGGCGAGCAACAGATGCTGGCGATGGCGCGCGCGCTGGCGACGAACCCCGCGTTGTTGCTGCTCGACGAGCTGTCGATGGGCTTGGCTCCCATAGTCGTCGAGCAGTTGTACGAGATCGTGGCGCAGGTCGCCGAGGAAGGCGTCTCGATTCTCGTCGTCGAGCAGTTCGCGCGTGCAGTATTGGGAATCGTCGACTGGGTGGGAATCATGCTCCGGGGCCGGATCTCCAATTTCGGGACGCCGGGCGCGATGGAAGCCGAGTTGTCGACCGCATATCTGGGCGAATGAGAGACGAAGGATGATGAGTCAATCCAACGACCGGGCCGAGCAATTCAAGGCCGAGATCTCGGAGATGAGGCTGAAGACCGGACGTGCGAGGGTGGAGAACCTGCTGCAGCTTCTCGGCGCGGTCCTCATGGTTGCCGGCATCGCGATCGCCCTCGGCGCGTACAGCGCGTCACTGAACGTCACCGCGACGCCGGGAACGAACGTCGACGTCCTCGACTCGAACTCCTTCACGCCGCTCGCCATCGCCGGTCTGGCGACGAGCGTCACGGGCGGTTTCCTCTTCCTGCGGTATTCGCTCGCGAAGTTCCTGCGCTTCTGGCTGCTGCGCCAGTCCTACGAGCAGCGCGCGGCGATCGACGACGCGACCTCCGGCCGGACGCCGTAGCTCAGCGCGCGGGTCGGTTGCTCGGAACGTGGTACCGGTCGACGTAGTCGGAGAAGCGCTCTCGCAGCTGCGCGGCGTCGAGCCCGAACTCGGCGAGGTCGTATCCGTGCACTCCCGCGCTGTCCTTCGGGTGCGCGGCGACATACGCCGCCATCGCACCGCGCGCGCTCGGGTCGAGGCGGTCGTCTCCGTAGGCGCCGGCCGACGAGTAGATCGACTCGACCGCGCCAATGGGATCTCGTACGAGATCGTCGTATTGAACGTCGACCAGCGGGTGCTCGGAATGAGTCGAACGAAACGCGTCGATGCGGCGGATCGATTCCTCGAGCATCTTCACCCAGTGTTCCGCGATGTAGGCCCGGTGGTCGGCGTCCGTGAACGTTCCCGACAACGTGTGAATGAGGCTGCAGACCGAAGCGCAGAGTACGACCGGGTCGCGGTGCAAGAGCACGAGGCGGGCGTCGGGATACACCGCAGTCAACGCCTCGAGGTTCAGCGCGTGGTGCGGGCTCTTGAGCGTCCACCGGCCGCGGACGCCACCGTTTTGGAGTACCTGCAGGGCCAAGCGGTGATACTCGTACGCCGAACGCTGGTCGACCTTCAGGAGCCACTCGCCGTAGGTCGGTACGTTGGAGATGGCCTCCCACGACAGGCTCTTGAAGTCCTGGCTCATCACCGCGATGCATTCCGTCGGCCCGTCGGGCTCCTCGTGATGGATGGCTCGCAGGCGGGGATTGAGCTGCTCCAGCATGTCGTTGCCGAGGCGTGCGGCTTCGACGCGCGGTCCGACCCGAAAACTGCTCGGTGTCGGCGGCGGGACGCTGTCGCCCGCTTCCCAGCGCAAGAGCGCACGGTTACGAACGTCCTGTTCGAGCAAGTAGCTGAGGAAGGTCGTCCCGGCGCGGAACATACCGATCACCACGAGCGGCGCATCGATGCGCTCGTCGGCGACGTCAGGGTGGCCGCGCGCCCAGTCGACGATCCGCAGACGGTTGGCGAGGTTGGAAACAATGTTGGCGCGGATGGCGGTGGCGCCGAGGTCGTTGAGTCGCGCCTCGGAGCTCACCGACGCGCAATACACCGAAAGGCCCTCGTGGAAGCCGTCGGGGCCGAAGTCGTCGAGCCCGGTCAGCGCGCGCGCTTCGGCGGTCAGCTGTTCGTGATCCACTGCCGCCGGACGGTACTAAGCAACCCTCCTTATGTCAAAGCTCCTACAGGGGTGCGGACATTGCGGCCGCCAACATCGCCACCAGGTTTGCCACGAACGCTTCGTGCTCGAGCTGCGGACGGCCGCGTCGCCCTCGCCGACCCCGCACGCGTGCGCGGTCCGCGACCGCGCGCAGGATGAAGCCGGTGGCGAGCGCGAACCTTTCCGCGCGGACCGGGGTGCTGACGTCGGCCATCCTCTTCGCGAGGAGGTCGTAGACCGCGTACCCGCCGGTGCGCTCGAGCGCCGCCGACACGTCGGCGTCGAGACTGTTCGGATCCTCCTCGACGAGCTCGGCGAGGATCACCAGGAAGCACCGTCCGCGCCAACCGCTCTCGGCCAATTCGGTGGCGGGACGCACGATCGCCTCGATGACCGACTTCACGTCGTCGTCGGGTTGCGCCAACGCGATCTCGAGCAGCTCGCCTTCTCGCCGGGCGAGGAAATCGACGTGGCGTTCGAGAACTGCCGAGAGCACACCTGCACGCGACCCGAAGTGGTAGTGAAGCGCGCCCCGGTTCTTCTGACCCGCCCGGCGCGTGATGTCGATCAACGATGCCCCGTACACGCCGTGCGCGGCGAATGCCCTTGCCGCCTCGTCGATCAGCTTCTCTCGCGTTCGCGAAGCGTCCAACGGCATTCCGGAAATCCTACGATCTGTGGCGCGCTCGGCGACATGTGGTCGGCGCGGCTACTCCGCCGACAACGCATCGGCGGGCCAGGTGCGCGCGGCCGTACGGGCGGGCCAGAACCCGACGGCGTTCACGAGCGCGATGACGCACGGGATGGTGAGCGCGAACGCGACGACCGGGAAGATGGCGACCGGCGATATTCCGAGGCTGTCGGCGACTCCGCGCCAGACGACGTTGCCGACCAAGATGCCGACGGGAAGGCCGACCACGAGGCCCACGACCGCCAACGTCGTCGCCTGCCACGCGAGCGTGCCTCGCACCTGGCGGCGCTCGAAGCCGAGGGTCTTCAGCAAGGCGAGCTCGGAACGGCGACGGTGCGCCGTCGTGACCAATGCGTGTCCAACGGCGACGAGTGCGAGCACCGCGATCAGCACGGCCAATATCAGCGGAAACCAGTCGATTTCGCGGAGTCGGTCGACCTCAGGGGGGCGCGTTGGGCCGGAGGCACCGTTCTCTTGGACGAACACGCTCTCCTCAGCGGGCGCCTGAAACTGTGGGATCGCGTCGATGCGGCGAAGAACTGCGGCGCGGTCGACACCGGGCTCGAGGTCCCCGATGAGGTCACGCGAGTGGCTGTCGTCGACGACGGGCGCGAACCCCTCGCCCGTGAACGCGGCGCCGTCGGACAATGGCTGGATCTCGCCGTCTTGCAGCTGCGGAAGCACGACTTGGCCGACGATTCGATAGTCGTCCGTCGCCTTCACACCGCGCACTTGCACGGTGTCGCCGATCTTCTTTCGCAGCGCGTGCAGTGTCGCCGCGCCGAGCGCGACCTCGGCCGGTCCACTCGGCGCACGCCCGGTCACGATCTCGGGTTCGATCGACCCGTGGACCGGCGTGAAGCCCCATCCCGTCGTGGGCCGGCCGTTGATGGGTACGCCGCTTTGGAAACAGACCGCGGTGACGGTCGCGATGCCCGGAACCTCTGAAAGTCCGTAGTCGGCTGCGCCGCAACTGGGAGTGAAGTTGTTGTCGGGCGTTTTGAAATCCCAGGTCCAACCGTAGAGCCGCGGGCTGGAACTGAGATGGCCGAGACTCGAAGCGAACACCAGCACCGCGGTCAACCCGGCCACACCGAACACCGCACCGAAGAACGCCGAGCGGACGGGGACCGCCGCCGCGCCCCGTCCCGGTTCGAATGCCATGCGTAGGCCGTTGGTGGCCGGCGGGCGCAGGCCGATCTTCGCCGCCATCTCCGCAATCGTCCGGTGCGGGCGACGAACGCGCGATGCGACCGAGACCGACGACACGCGTGTTACCCGGGTCGCGGTCACGAACCCGATCAGTCCGACGAAGGCTGCGATGCCCGCGAGGCCGGTGCCGAGAACCAGCAAGTCGATGCGCACGCCGGGCGCCGGTTCGGCGCGGCGAGCAATACCGATCGGGAACATTGATGAGGCCGCGATCGCGACGACCATCGCGATGACCACACCACCGGCGACGATGAGTAGCACGCGAATCCCTAGCGCGGCAACGCGCTGGCGCCGGGTGAGGCCGAGAGCTGTCAAGGTCGGCTGGTCGAGTTCTGCTCGCGACACGTCGCGCGAGAGCACGATCGCGATCGCGACCGCGCCCGCGACCGCGGCAACTCCGGCGAAGATCCACAGCGCGAGCGTCAGTACGTTTATGGCGTCCGCGGCGCCGTGCGATTCGGCGGTGACATCCCGTACCTGCAGCCCGGATTTCGGCCTGAATACCTGGCGAGCCGCCGCGGCTACCCGAGGGACGTCGGCGGCGCCGTGGCGCGTCCGTACTCGCAGGACGGTCGAGAAGAGCGCGAAGCGTCCTCTTGACGCGCGGTCGAACGCGGGCGTCTCGATGACGACGCCTCCGGCCGCCGCGAGATCTCCGAGGTCGAGCGGGCGCCGGTAGATGCCGACGATCCCGAGGCGCAGGCGGTCGCCGGCAGGCGGCCCCGGGTTCTCGTTCCTTTCGACCAGCTCGAGCTGTGCCGGCGTCATCGAGTCGGCGTCGAGATGATCTCCGACGCCGAGATGCTGCTGCGCCGCGAGTCCCTCGCCGATCATGATCTCATCGGGCGCGCTCGGATCGGCGAAGCGGCCGGAGACGAGCCGCGCGCGGTCGACGACCGTGCCCAGCCGGCCGTCGACCGTGGCGGCGTTCTTCAGGTTGGGCCGGCCGCTCGGAATGAGGCCGTACGCATGCAGAACCGCGAAGTCCGCGACTTCGGGCACGTCACGGAAGGCACGCAACTGCGCGGGTGTGGGATCGTTCACGTCGATTTCCGCGTCGGACGACCTGCTGTATGCGACGAAGCGTTGGAGCGAGGTCGCGCTGCGATGAGCGCCGGCCGCGGAGGCGAGGACGACCGAACCGACCATGCCGACCAACATCGTGATCAGGAGCGCGCTCCGCCATCGCCGGCGCAGTTCGGACCGGGCGAGCACGAGGACGGCGGTCACGTCGCAACAATGACCTTCGCGGGACTGCGGAAACAAGGTGGAAGGGACCCCGAGCAAAGGGGTGTCAGCACCCCTACAAGTCCTGGTCTCGAAGTCGACGTCCTCCAACGTTGGCCCGGCCGACGTTGGATAGCCGGCGCAACCGTCAGCGTCGCAGGGTCGACGACGAGCCGGCCGGTAACGTTGGCTCCGATGGCACTTCGGGTCGTGGTCGCAGAGGACAATCTCCTCGTCCGCGAAGGCATCATCAAGCTGCTCGACCACCAAGACGGGCTCGAGGTCGCCGGTTCTTGCGGAACCTATGACGAGCTCATCGAGCTCGTCGACGGCGAGTTGCCCGATGTCGTTCTCACCGACATCCGCATGCCGCCAACCGGTACCGACGAGGGAATACGAGCGGCGCTCGCGCTGCGCGACTCGCACCCGGAGGTGGGCGTCGTCGTGTTGTCGCAGTACGTCGATCCCGCGTACGCGCTCGCGCTGCTCGAGCGCGGCTCGGAGGGTCGCGCGTACCTCCTGAAGGAACGGGTCTCCGATGGCGCGCAGATCGTGCACGCGATCGAGGAGGTCGCGCACGGTGGAAGCGTGATCGACCCGATGGTCGTGGAAGCCCTCGTGGCGCAGAGGACGGCGCGGGCGTCGTCCGATCTCGAGCGCCTCACGCCACGCGAGCGCGAGGTGCTCGAGCAGATGGCGCAGGGACGGAACAACGTCGGTATCGCCCAGGCCTTGTTCCTGTCCGAGCGGGCAATCGAGAAGCACATCAATTCCCTGTTCTCGAAGCTCGGCCTGTCGGGAGAACCCGACGTGCACCGGCGGGTCAAGGCCGTCTTGTTGTTCCTCAACGAAACCGGCCCCGGCAGCCCACCCCGCTGATGGGGGGCTGGCACCCTTGGCCGGGGGCGGAAGGTGTCGCACGATGGATCCGATGGATGTGACCGAGGATTCGACGCGCACGGTACGAGTGTTGATCGTCGACGATCAGCTCCCGTTCCGCGCGGTCGCGCGCACGGTCATCGGCATGACCGCCGGGTTCGAGGTCGCAGCCGAAGCCGAAACTGGAGAAGCCGCCCTCGTTGCCGTCGACGAAGATCCGCCCGACCTCGTGTTGATGGACATCAACCTGCCCGGCATCAACGGCATCGAGGCGACCCGGCGGATTCGGGCGGAGCATCCCGAGGTCGAGGTCATCCTGCTCTCGACCTACTCCGAAGCCGATCTGCCGGCCGACGCGCGGGAGGTCGGCGCGCTCGCGTATGTACACAAGGAGGATTTCGGTCCCACCCTCGTACGCGAGTTGTGGGATCGCGAGCACCCCTGACCACCGTGTTCGCGATCGGCCTGTCGGCCATCGGTCGCGACGTCACGCCGGCGTCGACCCGAGCGGAATCTCGCCCCTGATCGTTGTGCCGCGGCCCGGTGAGCTCTCGACGCAGAGTGTTCCGCCGATCGCGCCGAGCCGGTCGGCCATGTTGACGAATCCGTGCCCGCGGATGGTGTCGCTCGCGGTGTCGAAGCCGGCGCCGTCGTCGACTACGGCGAAGCGCAGTACCTGATCGTCGGCCTCCACCGTCACCTTGATCCGTGCGCTTTCGCCCGCGTGCTTCCCGGCGTTTTGCAGCGCTTCGAGACAGCAGAAGTAGATCGCGGCCTCGGCGTTGGGCGGGAATCGACCGACGTCGGCGTCGATCTCGGTTGGGAGCACGCACCGGTTCGCCGCGGCTCGCAACGCCTCGGGGAGGCCGCGGTCCATCAGCAGGGGTGGATAGATGCCGTGCGCGAGCTCACGCAACTCGGTGAGCGTGGTCTGCGCGTCGGCGCGCAGCTCCTCGAGCAACGTCGCAACTGCGGCCGGATCGGCTTCCACGAGCTGGCGGGCGAGCCCGAGCTTCACCGCGAGGGCAACGAGGTGTTGTTGCGCGCCATCGTGCAGGTTCCGCTCGATCTGGCGACGCGACTGGTCGGCGGTCTCGACGATGCGCGCTCGAGACGCGCGCAGCTCCTCGTTGGCGAAGCGCAGGTCGACGAGGGATGCCTGCAGCGCGGTGTCGAGCGCGGAATTGTGCAGCGCCAGCGCGACCTGACGTGCCAGTTCCGTGAGAACGCGTTCCTCTTCCTCGTTGAACGGCGGCTGTTGGGCAGTGCGGGCGCAGAGAACGACTCCGAGGAGCTCGCCGGAGTGCACGAGCGGCGCGACGCGTAGCACCCGGTCCCGGTGCTGCTCGACGAGAGCCGGGAGCCACACCTGCATCCACGCGTTTCCCTGCGCGTGAGCGCGGGCAACCACCTCGCTCTCCTTCTCGGCGAGCCTGATCGTCTCGGGCTCTCGGTAGGGAACTGCTGCGGCGCGCTCGAGCACACCGTCGGTGCCGGTCCACACTTCGGCCGCGATCAGGTTCATGCTCAGCTTCAGTGATTCCGCGAGCTGCAAGAGAAGTTCGTCGAGTGGGATCGCGCGTGACATACGCGCCCCGAACGTCTGCAACGGCTCGTCCGGGGCCCGACGATCGCCGTACACGCGGCGGTTCGCCAGCTCTTCGAGTCGATTGCGCGCCGGGATGAAGCACACGGCGGCAATGGCGGCCGCGACGAGCGACAATCCGAGCATCCGGCGCGATGCTGCGGTGGGAGTCTCCCCGAACCCGAGCACGACGACGACGTAGACGACGCCGACGAGTACGACGAGCCCGCCGGTCTCGATCGTGCGTACCAGCAGGCGGTCGACGCGGAGCACAGTGGCGTCGAACGACGCGAGCGCGATCGCGAACGGAACGAACAACGTGCCGGCGACGATGGGCACGCCGAGCGCGTCGGGCCAACCGACCAACGCATGCATGAGGCCGACCACACACGCGACTCCGGTTGCGACGACGACCCCCCAACCCGCCCACTGAAGTCGCGCGCGATCGATTGCCGACGCGTCGCGGCATCGCAGGGCGAAAGCGCCGAGCGCGATCGCGCCCAGGAGGAGCGACTCGGCGACGACGAGCCCGATCTGCAGGTCGTCGTTCAGTGCCATCGCCACTACGAACGGTGCGCCGGTCACTGCGATGGCAACGAGGAACCGGCGCGTCGCCCGGAACCGACGCGCCGTGATCGTTCCCGTCGGCAGCGTGGCCGCGAGCGCGGCGACGGCGTAAGGAACGACGCCGAGGAGACGATCGCTCGCCAGTGCCGCTGCGCCCGCCAGCGTCGCGACTGCGAGCCAGACGGGAAGAACTTCGGTCGGTCGTCGGAACGCAACCACGACTGTTGCCATTGCCCACGCGCCCACGAGCACGGCCGCGGCATATGCCGGCGCATCACCACGGGAGCGCGCGCCCGCGATGCCGACGACGAGGCCCGCCAACGCGAGGACCGCAGCGATCGTGCTGGTCGCGGACAACCGAGCGCGCGAGGTGACGCCCGAAGCGTCGCGGTCGTCGACACGGTGCGTGATGGTGGACATCTCCTACTCAGATCGTGGCGGAAGTGGCATCATCCGAACGGTCGACGCCGTCCGACTCGACGCGGCCGTCGCGCATGCGGACGATCCGGTCGCCCGCCGACGCAACCTCGTCGTTGTGCGTGACCATCAAGATGGTCTGACCGTCGGCGTGCAGCCGCTTGAACAGCTCGAGCACCTCGTGGCCACCGGCGGTGTCGAGCGCGCCGGTGGGCTCGTCGGCGAGCAGCATCGTCGGCTCGTTCGCCAGCGCGCGTGCGATCGCGAGTCGTTGGCGCTGCCCTCCCGAGAGCACGCCGGGCAGTTGTCGCGCCTTGTCGGCGAGCCCGAGCAGGTCGAGCATGTCGCGGGCGCGGGTTTCCGCCGGGCGACGCTTCGTTCCCGCGATGACGGCGGGCAGCACGACGTTCTCGAGCACGGTCATACCTTCGAGCAGGTTGAAGAACTGGAACACGATGCCGATGTGGCGACGCCGCATGCGCGCGAGCTCGTCCTCGTTGCGACCGGTCACTGCCTCGCCTGCGATTGTGATCTCGCCTTCGTCGGCGACATCGAGGCCGGCGATCAGGTTGAGCAATGTCGACTTCCCGCAGCCCGACGGGCCCATGATCGCGACGAACTCACCCGCGGCGACGTCGAGGTCGACGCCCCGCAACGCACGAACCGGCGCGAGGTCGGCCTCGAACGTCTTGCGGACGGCACGCGCGGTGCACACGTCATGCATCGGATTGCCTTTCCTGTCGTATCCGCAGACGGTAGGCGTCTACGGGTGTCTCCCGGCCCTTTACGATGTGTTCGCCCATCGGCTCGAGGTCGAGCGGTTCGGCGATCGCCTCCGCAGTCGGCCCGCTCAAGACGGTGGTGCCGGCCGGTCGCGCGAGGTCTTGCAATCGTTGCGCGAGATTCACGGTGTCGCCGACGAGCGTGTACTCCATGCGCGCCGCGGAACCCAGCAGCGCGGCCGCGACCTCGCCGGTCGACAGACCGATGCCGAGCCCGAACTCCGGGAGCCCTTCGGCACACCACCGTTCGTTGACCACGCGTTGGCGTTCGTGCATCCCGATCGCCGCGGCCAAGGCCCGGTCGGCATGGTCGGCTTGCGGGAACGGTGCGCCGAAGACTGCCATCACGGCATCGCCCACGTACTGCATCACGGTCCCCAGCTCGGCGAGGATCGCCACGTTCATCTCGGCGCGGTGTGTATTGAGCATCCCGGCGAGCGGTGTCGGTTCCACGCGTTCGGCGATGCCCGAATAGCCGCGGACGTCGGACATGAGGACGGTGACCGTCAGTCGCTCGGTCTCACCGATCGCGCGGCCTTCGTCGCGGAGCTTCTCGGCCAATCCGCCGGGCAGCATGCGTCGCAACGTCTCGCCTTGCTCTTCCCGGTCGACGATCGCCTTCTGCAGCAGGCGAAGGCGCCGCAACGCGCTCTCGCGTCCGGCGCTCGCCTCCTTCGCGAGTTTCAAGAACAGTTCTTCGGCCGCGTCGTTGGCGGCCTCGGGCGTGATGTTCAACGCGGTCGCGATGGCCTTGACGGGCCGGCCCTCGCCGATCCATTGCAACAGTTGCTCCTCGCGCTCGTCGAGCTCCCCTTCTGTGCGGGCCGGATTGACGATCGCGGCGACGATGGCGGGGTCGAGCATGCTGCCGCCGGTCGCGACCTCGCGCACAGCGCGTACGAGCTGGTCGCCGTCGCCGACCCGGTCCTTCAACAGATAGGCGTAGCCGGCGGCTCCGTCCGCGAGCAGCGAGATCGCGTACTCGGGCTCGTCGTACTGCGACAGCACCACCACGCCCGTCCCCGGATTGCGCATGCGCACGAGCTTGGCGGCCTCGATGCCCTCGCTCTGGAAGTTCGGCGGCATCCGGATGTCGGTGACGACGACGTTCGGCTGGGTCGCGGCCGCGCCCGCGACCAGGCCGTCGAAGTCTTCGGCGACGCCGACGACCTCGAGGTCGGGCTGCATCGCGAGCAGGGCCCGAACGCCCTCTCGCACAAGGAGTGAGTCGTCGGCGAGGAACACGGTGATCACACGGTCAATTGGAATGGGTCGGAGCGCCTTCGCACAAGGCGGGGGGCACCCCGCGGCCGGGGTGCTACCACCACTCTCGCGACACCGGCCTTCTTGCTGTGCAGCCACGACCGTTCGCCGTACCGTACGACGCGTCATTCTCGAACGGAGGTCGAACGTGCGTATCGAACGAACCGTCACGAGCCTGTCGTGGATCCCGTCGGAAGCCGTTACCGGAGTGAACAAGGCGGTCTTCGAGTCGGGCGTCACGCACTACGACGCGCCGCCGCCCGACGTCCTGCACGACCTCGAGGAGATGGCGCGCGACGATCAATTCCGGTTCGCGAACCGGCTCCACGCCTGGATCGACGTGGCTGACGGAACGATCCGCGACGCCGGATACGTCGACGGCAGCGTCATGGGCGCGACGACGGTGCGCCTCGGCAAGATCGACCTCGCTCGCTTTGCCGCGATCGAGTTCCCCGAGCTACGCGCCGAGCCCGAAATCGGCGAGACCTCCGCCCGTTTCGTGCAGACCTTCGGCGGGCATGTCGCGCTCCCCGCGCCGCGCCGCGTCAACCGTGCGCCGTTCGTGAAGTTCGAGGCGCCGACCGTGTGGACGACACTCGCGCTCACGTTGCATGCGGACGGGCGCGCCGAGCACGAGATGGTCGGCGCGAGCGTGTTCCCCCGGCATTGGATGTACGACAGCGAGGGCAAGCTGGCGGCGAAGGCCGGGCTGGCCGACTTCAAGGAATGGTGGCGCACCTCGTTCGGCAAGCACACGCCGTGGGGCGACTCCGAGTCGCCGGCGCTCGTCACCGCGGTGGAGTCCGCGCTCGAACGCGAGCTCTCGACGCACATCATGCGCGGGGGTCAGAAACCGAAGATCCGCAAGCTCAAGGAAGGACAGGTCCTGGTCGAACAGGGGCAGCCGGGCGACGAGCTCTACCTTCTTCTCGACGGCGTGGTCGCGGTCGAGGTCGACGGCGCGCCGCTGGGCGAGGTCGGCCCGGGAGCCATCCTCGGCGAACGCGCCATCGTCGAATCCGGCCGTCGAACCGCGACCCTGCGTGCGGTCACGAAGGCGCGGGTGGCGGTGGCGCGCGCCGACCAGGTCGACGGGGCCGCGCTTGCGACTGTGAGCGAGGGTCACCGGCGCGAAGAGACGCGCGCCCCGTGAGGTTGCGCTTTCTCGGGGTGCGCGGCTCGACGCCCG
>JALYLU010000004.1 GCA_030774075.1 Actinomycetota bacterium
CAGAACGAACGCGGTGCGCGGTCGCGGCGGCGCCGGGACGCGGGGCGCCCGGTGACCGGCCGGGAAGAGCAGCCTCGTTCCCATGGTCGGTTCATCGACCGGTTCGCGCCGTCGCTTGTGTGGGATAGCGGTGGACATCTACACGCGACCGTACCCAAGCCGGGGTGGGCGACGGTCCCCGCGAGAAGGCGCTCGACACGGTTCGTCACCGTAAAACTGCCCCCGCATATACTCCGCCCGACTCTGAAACAACCGGCGACGGAAGCGCGCGTGACCGAGTTCTACAGGCAGTATCTCGCCGTCGCGGTCTTCGTTCTGGCCGCGTTCCTGATGGTCGGTGCGATGCTCGGAGTGGCGCGTCTGTTGCGCCCGAAGGTCCCGCAGGAAGAGAAGTACATCACGTACGAGTCGGGCTCCGACCCCTTGCCGCTTTTCGGGCAAATGAATGTCCGTTACTACGTCTACGCCCTGCTTTTCGTGATCTTCGACGTCGAAGCCGTGTTCATCTTCCCCTGGGCCGTGAACGTCGAGTCGTTGGGCTGGTTCGGGCTGATCGAGATGGGCGCATTCATCCTGGTGCTGCTCCTGGGGCTGGCGTACGTCTGGCGGAAGGGGCTCTTGCGGTGGGCCTAGTCAGTTCGGGCAAAACACCGAAACCGCTTCAATACCTTCTGAACTACAGCCGCAAGTACTCGCTGTGGATGTTGCAATGGGGCCTGGCGTGCTGCGCGATCGAGATGGGCGCCGCGCTCGCCGGCCCGCGCTACGACGTGATGCGCCTCGGCGTCATCCCGTTCCCGGCCAGTCCCCGCCAGGCCGACCTCATCGTCATCTCCGGCACCGTCACCGACAAGATGGCGCCCGCGATCAAGCGTCTTTACGAGCAGATGCCGGATCCGAAGTACGTCATCTCGATGGGGTCGTGCGCAAACTGTGGCGGTCCCTACTGGGACTCGTACTCGGTCACCAAGGGCGTCGACCAGATCATCCCGGTCGACGTCTACGTGCCTGGTTGCCCGCCCCGACCCGAGGCGTTCATTCAGGGGATCGTGCTGCTGCAGCAGCGCATCATGAGCGAAGACCCGGCCGAGCGGTGGCGCGGGGTGACGCGGGAGCCGATCGTCGTTGGCTGAGTCTCCTGGCGCGACCGAGGCGGTGCCCGCGCTGCGAGAGCAGGCAGCGGACGCGCTCGCCCGGCTGCAGGCCGAGCTCGGCGACGCGATCGTCGAGCACGCCGGCGCGTTCGGCGATGTCGTCGTCCGGGTGCGTCGCCACGCGTGGCGCCGGAGCGCGCAGGTGTGCAAGGAGCGGCTCGGCTGCGACTACCTCTCGTTCATCGGCGGCATCGACTGGATGCCGACGCCGGCGGTCGCCGAAGAGGGTTCGGGTGACACGTCAACGCCTGCGCAGCCGAAGGAACAGACCTACGGCACCGCGGGGAGCGACGGCCGGTATCAACTGCTCGCGCTCGTCGAGTCGACGCGGCGCAAGAGTTGGCGCGTGATCCTGAAGACCGATCTCCCCGACGACGATCTGCACGCCGAGTCGTGGGTGGCGGTGTACCCGGGTGCCGACTGGCACGAGCGCGAAGCATGGGAGATGTACGGCTTCGTGTTCGACGGCCATCCCAGCCTGCGGCACCTCTATCTCCCGTCGGAGTTCGAAGGACATCCGCTGCGCAAGGACTACCCATTACTCGCGCGCGAAGTGAAGCCGTGGCCGGGTCTCGTCGACGTCGAGCCCATGCCCGGCGAGCCGGGCGACGGTGAGGATGAAGACGGGGGTGAAGCCGCGTGACCACCACCGACCTCCCGCCCCCGGGAGAGCTTCCCGAGATCGCGGTCGACCCCGCGGCGTTCCGGCACCTCGCCGACGCGCAGATGAACGTCGAGCTCGACACCGGCGACATGGTGCTCAACATCGGCCCGCAGCACCCGGCCACGCACGGCACATTGCGGATTGTCGTACGCCTCGACGGTGAGCGCGTCGTCTCGGCCGACCCGATCATCGGCTACATGCACCGCGGCTACGAGAAGCTGACCGAGTACCGCACCTACCCGCAGATCACGACGCTCATCAATCGCATCGACTGGCTGTCGTCGTTCGCCAACGAGGTGCCGTTCATCGACGCGGCCGAGCAGCTGATGGCGATCGAAGCCCCACCGCGCGCGCAGTACTTACGAACCATCCTGACCGAGCTGTCGCGGATCGCGACGTTCGTGCTGTTCCTCGGCGAGATGGGGCTGCAGGTCGGCGCGATCACCCCCGCGTTCTACGGCTTCCGCGACCGCGAATACGTGCTCAACCTCATCGAGGCGGTGACCGGCGGCCGATTCCACCCGAACTTCAACCGCATCGGCGGCATCAAGGACGACCTGCCCTGGGGTTGGATCTCGGAATGCCGCGGCGTCATGAACAAGGTGCTCGCGTCGTGCGACGAATTCGACGACCTCGTCGTCGGCAACCCGATCTTCCAGAAGCGCACGCGTTCCATCGGCATCATCCCCCGGGAGCTCGGCGCCGCGTACGGCGTGTCGGGTTCGAACCTGCGGGCGTCGGGCGTCGACTGGGACCTGCGGCGCGACGGTCCTAAGTACCTCGTTTACGACGAGCTCGACTGGCAGGTCTGGACGCACCCCGACGGCGACTCGTTCGCGCGGTACTGGGTGCGTCTGCAAGAGACGCGTGAGTCGGCCCGCATGGTGCTCCAGATGCTCGAGAAGATGCCCAGCGGACCGCTGATGGCGAAGGTGCCGCGCATCATCAAGGTGCCGGAGGGCGAGGTGTTCGTCAACACCGAGAACCCGCTGGGCGAGATGGGCTACTACGTGATCTCGAAGGGCGCGACCGGCCCGTTCCGGACGAAGATCCGAAGCGCGTCGTTCAGCAACGTCTCGATCCTGCCGTGGCTGCTACGCGGCGTGTACGTGCCCGACATCGTCACCATCCTCGCGAGCCTGTATTTCATCCTCGGAGACATCGACCGGTGATCTCGCTCGAAATCGGGTGGGGGACGTCGCTCGCCATCAAGACCGTCGTTGTGCTCGGCATCGTGCCGTTCACCGCGCTCATCCTCGGCTACGTCTTCTTGCTGAAGATGATGAGCCACATGCAGAGCCGGCTCGGTCCCATGGACCCGGGTGGCTTCCACGGCTGGTACCAGCTGATCGGCGACGGCATCAAATTCCTGCAGAAGGAGGACATCACGCCGGCCGAAGCCGATCGCCGCGTGTTCGCGCTCGCGCCCGCGATCGTCGTGCTGTCGACGTTCCTGGTGTTCGTCGTCGTGCCCGCAGGTCCGCGCGTCGCCGTGGCCTCGCTCGACTCGAAGTCGCTGTTCGACGGCGTGGGCGTGTTCTACGCGCTGGCCGTCTCGTCGCTGTCGGTCATCGGTGTGTTGATGGCGGGGTGGGCCAGCTCGAACAAGTACGCGCTCCTCGGCGCGCTGCGGGCCGCCGCGCAGCTCATCGCCTACGAGCTGCCGCTCGTGCTCGCGGTCGTCGGTGTGGTGATCCAAGCGGGCACGATGAGCCTGCAGGGCATCGTGGTTTTCCAGCAGCAGGGTTCGCTCTTCGGCTGGAGTGGCATCGGCTTCCCGCTGATTCTCACGCAGTTCGCCGGCTTCGCACTGTTCATGGTGGCCGCGCAGGCCGAGCTCACCCAGCCGCCGTTCGACATGCCGGTGGCGGAATCGGAGCTCGTGGCCGGCTACATGGTCGAGTACACGGGCTTTCGGTTCCTGTTCTTCTTCATCGGCGAGTTCGGCACCGCGTTCGCGTTCGCGGCGCTCGCGGCCACCCTTTTCCTCGGTGGCTGGTCGGTCCCGTGGGTGCACGGCACCGCGGCCGACTTCCTCGGGCCCGCGGTGCTCTTCGCGAAGGTGATGTTCGTCGCGTTCTTGATGTTCTGGGCGCGCTTCACCTATCCGCGTTTTCGTGAAGACCAACTGCAGGCGATCGCGTGGAAGTGGCTCATCCCGATGGCGTTGGTGAACATCCTCCTGACAGGTGTATTGAAGGTGGCGTTCTAATGGGTGGGAAGCGGAACGGACGCTTTTCGCCGGAGGCCTCCCGCGGGAGTGAGCGGGTGGGAGAAAATTCGGGGGGCGAGAGATGAAGCGCGAGATCAAGGGCATGCTCACGGGGCTCGGCGTCACGTTCCGCACGATGATGAAGCCCGCGGTCACAGTGCAGTATCCGCACGAGCGGGAAGACCCCGCGCCGCGCGCTCGGGGCGTCATCGCACTCAAGGAGGAGAACTGCACGGTCTGCATGCTGTGCGCGCGTTCGTGTCCGGACTGGTGCATCTATATCGAGGGACACAAGGAGCAACGCCCGCCGCGCCGTGAGGGCGGTCGCCCCCGGAGCGTCAGCCTGCTCGACCGGTTCGACATCGACTACGCGCTGTGCATGTACTGCGGAATCTGCGTCGAGGTGTGTCCGTTCGACGCGTTGTTCTGGAGCCCTGAGTTCGAGTACTCCGAGACTCGGATTGCCGATCTGCTCCACGACAAGTACACGCTCGGCGAGTGGATGGCGTCGGTGCCGGAGCCCGAGCCGCTCGAGATGGGCGCGGAGGTGAAAGGCAAGAAATGATCGCGGAGAACGTTGCCTTCGGGATCATCGCGGCGGCGATGGCGCTCGGCGCGATCGGCGTGGTGCGCACGAAGAACGTCGTGCACGCCGCGCTCTATCTCGTGGTCGTTCTCGCGGGCGGTGCCGCGCAGTTCATCCTGCTCGGCCAGGAGTTCGTGGCGTGGGTGCAGGTGCTCGTCTACATCGGCGCGGTGATCGTGCTGTTCCTGTTCGGCATCATGCTGACGCGCGCGCCGATGCACCCGAAGGACTCGCTCGACAACGACCTCCGCTGGCCCGCGGCCGTGACGTCTGTGTTCCTGATCGGGATCCTCGTCGCGCTGCTCGTGCACACGTTCCACGCCGACCAGGTCGACGTGAAGGAGCCGGTCCGCACCGGCCAGATCACCAGCTCGATCTTCACGACCTACATCGTCCCGTTCGAGGTCGTCGGCGTTCTCCTGCTGGGCGCGCTGATCGGGGCGGTCGTCCTGGCGCGGAAGGACTAGGGATGCTGCTCAACCAGTTCCTGATCCTCGCCGCCTTCTTGTTCTGCACCGGGGTATACGGCGTGCTCGCACGCAAGCACGCGGTGCTCGTGCTCATGAGCATCGAGCTGATGCTCGCGGGAGTGAACATCAACCTTGTCGCGTTCGGCGCGTTCCACAACAGCAACATCGGCCAGGTGTTCGCACTGTTCGTGCTGACGATCGCCGCGGCCGAGGTCGGGATCGGGCTCGCGATCGTCCTGCTCATCTATCGCAACTTGCACAGTGCCGACCTCGACGACGTCGACACCTTGAAGGGCTAAGGGGCGGATGTTCTTCCTCGACCAGGCGTGGCTCGTCCCGCTGATCCCGGCCCTGTCGTTCGTCGTGATCCTCCTTCTCGGCAAGCGGATGCCGCGCCAAGGCTCCGAGGTCGGCGTCGTGGCGGTTGGCGCTTCTTTCGTACTCTCTTGTGGCGCGGCGGTCCGCTGGATCATGCGCGTCCAGGACGCCAAGGGCGGATCCGCGCTCGGCGCGCTCGGCCGGAGCATCGGTCGTCTCGGCGCAGAAGGCGCCGAAGCGCCGGTTCTCCCCGTGCTGCACCACGTCACCTGGTTCCAGAACGGCGGTGTGCGCCTCACGGCCGGCATCCAGATCGACGGCCTCGCGGTGATGATGATGTTCGTCGTCACCCTGATCTCATTGCTCGTGCACGTGTACTCGCTCGAGTACATGCGCGGCGACCGCCGCTACACGTGGTTCTACGCCGCGCTCTCGCTCTTCACCGCGTCGATGCTGCTCCTCGTCGTGGCCGACAACACCCTGCAGCTCCTCATCGGCTGGGAGCTCGTCGGTGTGTGCTCGTTCATGCTGATCGGCCACTGGTGGGAGGAGAAGCCGAACAGCGACGCCGCGCTGAAGGCGTTCCTCACGACCCGCACCGGCGACATCGGCTTGCTCACCGGCGTGGTCATGACGTTCTTCGTCGTGCAGCGCGCGACTGGCGTCGGCTCGTTCAACATCGTGGAGCTCAACTCGGCCACGACGAACCCGAAGGTGGGCCACACGCTCATCGTGTGGTGCGCGGCGGCGCTGATGCTCGCGATCGTCGGCAAGTCGGGCCAGTTCCCGCTGCACACCTGGTTGCCCGACGCCATGGCCGGGCCCACCCCGGTCTCGGCGCTGATCCACGCGGCGACGATGGTGGTCGCGGGCGTCTACCTCGGCGCGCGCGTGTATCCCGTGTTCTTTCATGGATTCTCGATCGGAGACGGCGGCGTCAACGCCATGGCTGCGCTCGGCGGGATCACCGTGCTCATAGGAGCCGCGCTCGCGTTCGTGCAGGACGACATCAAGAAGGTGCTCGCCTATTCCACGATCAGCCAGCTCGGCTACATGGTGATGGCGCTCGGCGTCGGCGCGTGGACCGCAGCAGTGTTCCATCTCTTCACCCACGCGTTCTTCAAAGCCGACCTCTTCCTCGGCGCCGGTTCGGTGAGTCATTCGGGGGCGCACCATTCCTTCGACATGAAGACCGACATGGGTGGGCTGAGGAAGTACATGCCGCAGACCTACAAGACATTCGTGATCGGCACGCTCGCGCTCGCCGGGATCTTTCCCCTCGCCGGGTTCTGGTCGAAGGACGAGATCCTCGTCAACGCCGGCCGCAACGACTACAAGCTGTTCCTCGTGATCGGTCTGGTTGGAGCGTTCATGACCGCGGCCTACATGACCCGCTGCGTGTACCTGACCTTCCACGGCGAGTACCGCGGCGCGCATGCGCCCCACGCCGTCCCGCACGTCGAGGAGGCCGAGCACGATCCGATCGACACGGCCGCCGCGGTCGAGCACGACGCCGAGGTCCACGCACCGCACGAGAGCAACCGTCTCATCACCGGTCCGCTCTGGGTGTTGTCGTTCTTCGCGCTGTTCGCGGGATTCCTGAACTTCCCGCACTTCAGCAAGTTCGAGCATTGGTTCCAGCCCCGCTATCCCGCGGTGTACTTCGAGATCCTGCACCCCGTCGCGTTCAACCCGATCCTGGCGACGGTCTCGGTCCTGATCGCGGGGGCCGGAATCGGGATCGCGTGGGCCTACTACGAGGGGAGACTGCCGCAGGGCCTCAGCGAGCGCTACGCGCTCGCCGGTGCGGGCAAGCGGTTCCTCGTCAACAAGTACTACCTCGACTACTTGTACGAGAACGTCATCGTCGCGGGCATCAAGGGCTCGGTCGCCGCCGGGGTGTACTGGTTCGACCGGAACGTCATCGACAACGTTCTCAACTACTCGGGGCGCGGCGCGCAGGCACTGGGTCGCGCGACCTACGACTACGTCGACCAAAAGGGCGTCGACGGTTTGGTGAACGGCATCGCGACGCTCACGGGCGACTCCGGCGGCGAGGTGCGCAAGATCCAGACCGGCCGGCTCCAGTTCTACGCACTCATTCTCGTCGCGGCCGTCGTCGTGTTCGCCGGCGTCCTCTGGATCTCCACCTAGGCAAGGGGAATCGGCTCGATGAATTGGTTCGACTCCTGGGCGTTGACCCTCGTGGTCTTCATACCGGCCATCGGCGCGGTCATCACGATGCTCCTACCGCGCGCGCGCGAAGAAGAGATCAAAGCGGTCGCGCTGGTCACGACCCTCGCGACCCTTGGGTTCACGATCGCGACGGTCGCGAGGTTCGACTACGGCAAGACGAGCACGCTGCAATTCAGCGTGAACAAGAACTGGATCGACGTCATCAACAGCCACTACCACGTCGCGGTCGACGGAATCTCCCTCCCGATGCTCGCGCTGTCGTCGTTCATCACGGTGCTGTGCGTCGTCTACTCCTGGAACCATTTCCCCGAACCGCACAACCCCAAGGCATTCCTCATCCTCCTGCTCATCCTCGAGGTCGGGATGAACGGCACATTCGTCGCCCAGGACCTCATCTTGTTCTTCATCTTCTTCGAGATCGTCCTGCTCCCGATGTTCTTCATGATCGGAGTGTGGGGCGGGCCGAACCGCGAGTACGCGTCCATCAAGTTCTTCTTGTTCACACTGTTCGGCTCGGCGCTGATGCTGCTGTCGTTCCTGGCGCTGTACTTCAAGGTCGACGTCCCGGGCGTCGGACACACGTTCGACATGGTGTTGCTCTCGAAGGCCGCGGGCGCCGGCGTGGTGCACAGCACCCAACTCCTGATCTTCGGCGGGTTGTTCGTCGGCTTCGCGATCAAGGTGCCGATGTTCCCGTTCCACACCTGGCTGCCCGACGCGCACACCGAGGCGCCGACGGTCGGGTCGGTACTCCTGGCCGCGATCCTGCTGAAACTCGGCACGTACGGCTTCATCCGCATCGCACTCCCGATCCTCCCGGAGGCCGCGAAGAGTTGGGCGCCGTGGATCGGCTTGTTGGCGGTGATCGGCATCATCTACGGCGCGCTCGGCTGTCTCGCGCAAACGGACATGAAGCGTTTGATCGCCTTCTCGTCGGTCGCGCACATGGGCTTCGTGATGCTGGGGATCTCGACGCTCACCACCTTCGGCATCAATGCCGCGATCTTCGGGATGGTCGCGCACGGCCTGATCACCGGGATGCTGTTCTTCATCGCCGGATCGGTGCAGCACAACTACGGCACCCGCGAGCTCGCGCGCCTCGGCGGGTTGCTCAAGCAGGCGCCCAAGATGGGCTGGATCCTCGGCTTCTGCGCGATGGCGAGCCTCGGGCTTCCCGGGCTCGCAGGATTCTGGGGTGAGTTCCCGGCGGTCCTGTCGACGTTCAACCCCGGCGGCGATCTGTCCCAGCCGTTGTTCCGCACCTATATGGTCATTGCGGCGATCGGCACCGTCCTGGCGGCCGGCTACCTGCTCTGGATGTTGCAGAGGGTCGCGTTCGGCACGCCGAAGCCGGAGTTCGCCGACGCTCACATCCACGACGTCACGTCGTACGAGTGGACGGCGTGGGTGCCGATCCTCTTGTTGATCGTCGCGCTCGGGGTCTTCCCGAACCTCATCTTCCGAGTCACCGACGACGCGGTGAGCTGTCAGACCGCGGCGCCCTTCGTGTCGAAGACCACCGTTCCGGTCTCACCGTCGCTCGACTGCCCGGCGTCGCCGGTCGCGGTGCAGACGGCGAAGGCCACCGGAGGCTGAAGTGCTGCTCGCCGCGACCGCGCACATCCCGACTCCTGCTTTCGACTGGCACGCGTTCGCGCCCGACCTCGTGCTGGTCGCGACGATGGTCGTCGTGCTGATCGCTGATCTGTTGTTGCCCGACCGCGAGTCGTGGCGCACGTCGAGCATCGCGGCGGTCGGCCTGCTGGGCGCGCTGATTCCCATCGCGACGCTCGCGCGTTCCGGGCACGACCGGGTCATGTTCGACGGCGCCTATGTGGTCGACCACTACGCGCTGGCGTTGAAGGCCTTCTTCATCATCGCGACCTACATCACCGTGCTGCTGGCGGTCGACTACATCGAAGAGGGCGACTATTACAAGGGCGAGTTCTACTTCCTGCTGCTGGTCTCGACCTTCGGCATGAGCGTGATGGCCGGTGCGCGCGACCTCATCACGCTGTTCGTCGCGCTCGAGACGATCTCGATCCCGACCTTCGTGCTGGCGGCCTTTCGCAAGCACGACCGCGCCTCGAACGAGGCGGGCGTGAAGTATTACTTGATCGGGGTTCTGTCTTCGGCGTTGATGCTCTACGGGATGTCGCTCATCTACGGCGTCACCGGTGCCACCAGGTTGTCCGGCCCGAACAGCATCTCCTCGTACATGTCCCAGCACGGGACGGTTCCTCTCGTTGCCGTCGCGATGTTCCTCTCGCTCGTGGGGTTCGCGTTCAAGGTCAGCGCCGTGCCTTTCCACTTCTGGGCCCCCGATACTTACGAAGGCGCCCCTACTCCCGTTACCGCGTTCTTGTCCGTCGCTTCCAAGGCCGGCGGGTTCGTCGCCCTCATCAATATCGTGTACTTCGGCTTCTTCCTCCCGAACGGTCGTGCCGCCGATTCGTGGTGGCCGGTGCTCTGGGTGCTCGCGGCGTTGTCGATGACCCTCGGCAACCTCACCGCGCTGCGCCAGACCAACATCGTGCGCATGCTGGCGTACTCGTCGGTCGCGCAGGGCGGGTTCATGCTGGTTCCGTTCGCGGCGGCCGGCATCGCCGGGGCCGACGGCCACCCGGGCAAGGCCGCGGCGGCCATGAGCGCGGTGGTCGTCTACCTGTTGATCTACGGGGCGATGAACCTGGGCGCGTTCGCGGTCGTGATCGCGGTCGCGAGGCGTACGCGCAGCGCGGAGATCTCGTCGTACGACGGGTTGTGGGAGATCGCTCCCGGTCTCGCGGTCGTCATGGGGATCTTTCTCGCATCACTCGCCGGTGTCCCGTTCTTCGCGGGGTGGTTCGCCAAGTTCGTGATGTTCCGCGCGATCATCGACGCCGGGACCGGTTGGGCGATCGCGCTGGCCATCATCGCGGCGGTGAACTCGGTGATCGCGTTCTTCTTCTACGCCCGTCCGATCCGAGCGATGATCTTCCACGCGCCGACGACGGAAGACCGCACGCCGATCGTCATCCCCCAGCCGCTCTTCGCCGCCATCGCCCTGAGCGTCGCGGTCGTCGTGCTCGTCGGCATCTACCCGCAGGTCTTCGCCCGGGTCGGGGAGCTCGCGTTCTGACGCGGGGGCGCCGGGCGAGCTGATGTGAGTGCCGTCGCCGAGAACCTCGCACGGCTGATCCACCGTGAGGGGCCGATCACGTTCGATCGGTTCATGGAGATCGCCCTCTACGGAGAGGGCGGGTTCTTCGCGGCGGGCCACGGCGCGGGACGGGCGGGTCGCGACTTCGTCACGAGTCCCGAGGTCGGGCCGCTCTTCGGTGTCTGTACGGCCCGCGCGCTCGACCGGCTGTGGCGCGCGCTCGACGAACCCGACCCGTTCCTCGTCGTCGAAGCCGGTGCCGGCAACGGACGCCTCGCGCGCGACGTGTTGCGGGCCGGACCGGCGTGTCTGCGTGCGCTGCGATACGTGCTCGTCGAACGGTCGGCGACGCTGCGCGCGGAACAGCGCGACCGTGTCGCGATGGAACCGGCCGACGAGGCGCTCGGCCCGTTCGTGCGGCGCAGTACCGAAGACGAGACCGTGCCCGCGCGATCGGCCGGACCGGTGTTCACGACGCTTCCGGAGCTGCCCGCGCTGTCGGCCCGCGCCACGGTCGTGCTCGCGAACGAGCTGCTCGACAACCTGCCCTTCGGCATCGCGCAGTGGGACGGGCGGCGTTGGCTCGAGGTGCGCGTCGGCCTCGGCGGACCTGATCGCTTCGAGGAAGTGCTCGTCCCGATCGATGCCGACCTCGGCTTCGCCGTCCCGGCGGGCACGCGCGTTCCCATTCCCCGAGGCATGGAGGAGTGGTGGCGGGCGTGCGACGGGGTCGTACAGCACGGGTTCGTGCTCGTCATCGACTACGCGACGACGCGGTCCGAGCTCGCGTCCCGACCGTGGCTGCGTACGTATCGGGCGCATTCGATCGGCACCGATCCGTTGGACGCGCCGGGCGAGCAGGACATCACCGCCGACGTCGTACTCGAGCAGCTCGACGACGCCGCCGCCTTCCCGCGCGTCCGCGCCGACCGACAGGCCGACTGGCTCCGGGCGCTCGGCATCGACGAGCTCGTCGACGAGGGCCGCCGCAAATGGGAAGCGGGCGCCGCGCGAGGCGACATCGACGCCCTCGCGGGGCGCAGTCGTCTCGCGGAAGCGGCCGCGCTCAGCGACCCCGGCGGTCTCGGCGCGCACCGCGTCATCCTGTTCGGCGCGGGCGGCGCCGGCCGCGACTTCACCTGGTAACGAATCTCTATGGCTCCCTCGCTTCGCCATCCCTGGCTCCGCTGCGTCCGCACACTTGTGACTAGCCTCCGCGAGCATGGCTGAGACCCTGTCCGCACTGCTGCAAGAAGGACGCACCTTTCCGCCGCCGCCGGACTTCGCGAAGCGCGCGTTGATCACCGACGCGAGTGTCTACGACGACGCCGAGCGCGACTGGCAGGGCTTTTGGGCGACGCAGGCGCTCGCGCTCGACTGGCATCGCGAGTGGGACACCATCCTCGAATGGGAGCTGCCGTTCGCGAAGTGGTTCGTCGGTGGCACGCTGAACGCCTCCGAGAACTGTCTGGACCGGCACGTGCGGGCCGGCCACGGCGGCCAGGTCGCGTTGCATTGGGAGGGCGAGCCCGGCGACAGCCGTGCCGTCACCTATGCCGAGCTGCTCGACGAGACGTCGCGGGTCGCGAACCTGCTACGCGAGCTCGGTGTCGTCAAAGGTGATCGGGTCGCGATCTACATGGGAATGGTGCCCGAGACGGTCGCCGCCATGCTCGCCTGCGCGCGTGTCGGCGCGGCGCATTCGGTGGTGTTCGGTGGTTTCACGGCGCAGTCACTCAAGGACCGGATCAACGACGCGCAGGCGCGAGTGCTGATCACCGCCGACGGTGCCTGGCGCCGTGGCTCGATCGTCGCGCTCAAGCAGATCGCCGACGAGGCGCTGGCCGGGACACCGTCGATCGAGCACGTCATCGTGTTGCGGCGTACCGAGTCGGAGTGCGCGATCGAGGCCGGACGCGACCTGTGGTGGCACGACGCGGTCGCCCGCCAGCCCGCCGAGTGCCCGCCGGAGCCGATGGACGCCGAGGACCTGCTGTTCATCCTCTACACGTCGGGCACCACGGGGAAGCCCAAGGGAATCATGCACACCACCGGCGGCTATCTGACCCAGGTCGCGTACACGCACAAGTACGTCTTCGACCTGAAGCCCGACACTGACGTCTACTGGTGCACGGCCGACGTCGGGTGGGTCACCGGCCACTCCTACATCGTCTACGGGCCGCTCGCGAACCGTGCCACCTCGGTGCTCTACGAGGGCACGCCGGACCATCCCGGTCGGGACCGGCTCTGGTCGATCGTCGAGAAGTACAAGGTCACGATCTTCTACACCGCGCCGACCGCGATCAGAACCTTCATGAAGTGGGGCGACGACCTTCCCGCGGCGCGCGATCTGTCGTCGCTGCGGCTGATCGGGACGGTCGGCGAACCGATCAATCCCGAGGCCTGGGTCTGGTACTACCGGACGATCGGTCGCGAGCGATGTCCCGTTGTCGACACGTGGTGGCAGACGGAGACCGGTGCGATCATGATCAGCGCACTTCCGGGCGCGACGACTCTGAAGCCGGGAAGCGCGACATTCCCCCTGCCCGGCATCGGGGCGGACATCGTCGACGACGCGGGCGCACCGGTCGCGATCCCAGGCGGCGGCTACCTCGTGCTGTCGCGGCCGTGGCCGGCGATGCTGCGCGGGATCTGGGGCGACCCGCAGCGCTATCGCGATACGTACTGGTCGCGCTTCGGCGACAAGTACTTCGCCGGCGATGGTGCCAAGCGCGACGAAGACGGCTACTTCTGGCTCCTCGGACGCGTCGACGACATCATGCTCATCGCCGGTCACAACATCTCGACGACCGAGGTCGAGTCCGCGCTCGTCGACCACCCCGCGGTCGCCGAGGCCGCGGTCGTCGGCCGCAACGACGCGACGACCGGCCAGGCGATCGCCGCGTTCGTC
Source organism: Actinomycetota bacterium (assembly GCA_030774075.1). Taxonomy (GTDB): domain Bacteria; phylum Actinomycetota; class Acidimicrobiia; order IMCC26256; family PALSA-610; genus PALSA-610. The sequence goes on from JALYLU010000004.1 coordinate 13,654, forward strand.
ACGTTGCGGGGTGGAGTCGAACCGCGCGACGAGCTCGTCGAAGAGCTGCGCGACCATGTCGCTCGCCTCATCGGACCCATCGCCAAGCCCCAGACGATCCTGTTCACCGAAGAGTTGCCCAAGACGCGCTCGGGCAAGATCATGCGCCGGCTGTTGCGGAACGTGGCCGAGGACGAATTGCTCGGCGACACGACAACGCTCGCCGATCCCGCGGTCGTCGACGGCATCAAGTCGAAGTACCTCGCGTCACAGCCGCCCGAGGAGTAGCGCTCCCTGCCGTACCTCCCGGAGCACTGGACGTGGAGAGCAGGGCCCGTGGTCCCGGCGCGGTCGGTCGTCGTCGACATCGATGGTGTGCTCTCCGACGCGTCGCTCCGTCAGCACTATCTCGAGTCGCCGCGCCAGGATTGGCGCGCCTTCTTCGAGGCCTGCGGCGAGGACCCGGTGATCGAGGAGGTGCACCGGCTGCTCGACCTGCTCGACCCCGCGCTGCAGATCGTGCTGCTCACCGCCCGACCACACCGGGTCCGGTACCTGACCGAGGCATGGCTACGGAGGTACGCCATCCGCTGGGACCTCCTGATCATGCGGCCGTGGGGCGACTACGAGCTGGCGCGCGACTTCAAGCAGTCGACCGTGTGGGAGCTGCGCTCCGCCGGGTTCGATCTCGCGCTCGCGTTCGAGGACGACCGCCGGAACGTGGCGATGTTCCGGTCGGAGGGCATCCCGTGCCTCTATGTCCACTCGGGGTACTACGACTGACCGCGCGGGAACGATGGGCCGTTGTTGTGCGCAGGTGATTCGCAGCAACCTCTCAGGCATTTCTGGTTCCATAGTGGTGTTCACCCACCGGAGGTAACACAGATGTTCAAGAACAACGTCAAGACGGTGGTGTTGCTCACCGCGCTTGCCGCGCTTTTCATGGGAGTCGGCTCGTTCTTCGGCCAAGGCGGCTTCATCATCGGGCTCATCCTCGGACTCGTCTTCGTGGGCGGCTCGTACTGGTTCTCCGACAAGATCGCGGTCCGCGCCGCCGGTGCGGTTCCCGTCTCGGAGACAGATGCACCCCAGCTGTACGCGATCGTGCGCGACCTGACCCAGCGCTCGGGCATGCCCATGCCGTCGATCTACATCAGCCCCGCCTCCCAACCGAACGCGTTCGCCACGGGTCGCAACCAAGAGCACGCAGCGGTTGCCGTGACGCAAGGCCTGCTGCAGGTCCTCGACCAAGAGGAGCTCCGCGGTGTACTCGCGCACGAGCTGTCGCACGTGCACAACCGCGACATCCTCATCGGGTCGGTCGCCGCCGCGGTGGCGCTCGGGATCACCTTCCTCGCGCGCATGCTGATGTGGGGCGCGATCTTCGGCGGCATGGGCGGGAACAACCGCGACGGCGAAGGCGGAAACATCTTCGGACTGATCGCGATGGTGATCTTCGCCCCGTTGGCGGCCGCACTGCTACAGATGGCGCTGTCGCGCTCGCGTGAATTCGAGGCCGACCGCAGCGGTGCGGAGTTGCTGGGCACCGGCGAGCCGCTCGCCCGCGCGCTCGAGAAGATCGATGCCTACGCGAAGCAGATCCCGATGAACGTCGACCCCGCGCTCGCGACGGCGTACATCATCAACCCGCTCAGCGGTCGCAAGGTGAACTTCGCGAACCTGTTCAGCACGCACCCGCCGACGGAGGAGCGCATTGCACGCCTCCGTCACCAGCACACGCACACGCACTGACCGCGCGGCGTCCGCGCCGCCGGTCAGTCGCGGAAGTTCGTGAACTGCAGGGGCACGCCGAAGTCGTGCTCGCGCAGCTTCTGGATCGCGGCCTGCAGGTCGTCGCGCTTCTTGCCGGTCACGCGCAGTTGGTCGCCCTGCACCTGGTGTTGGACGCCTTTGAGCCCGATCCCCTTCACGAATTTGCCGATCTCGCGCGCCTTTTCGTCGTTGATGCCGACGTGGAGTGCCACGGTCTGACGGGCCCGACCGCGTGACGCCTCCTCGACCTTGCCGTAATCGATCGCCTTCAGCGACACCTTGCGCTTGACGAGCTTCTCCTCGAGCACCTGCGCAACGGCCTTCAGCCGTTCCTCCGACGCCGACTCGAGCTCGATCTCCTTGTCCTTCAGTGTGACCACACTCTCGGTTCCCTTGAAGTCGAAGCGGTTCGCCAGCTCGCGGCTCGCTTGATCGACGGCGTTGCGGACCTCTTGCAGGTCGACCTCGGACACCACGTCGAAACTCGGCATGTCTATGGCTCCCTCGCTCCGCCATCCTTGGCTGCGCTACGTCCGCACGTCTATCGCTCCCTCGCGTCGCTGGGGCGGTCGCTAGATTAGATCCGGGTCGGTACCCGAGTGGCCAAAGGGGATGGGCTGTAAACCCATTGCGTTACCGCTACGTTGGTTCGAATCCAACCCGGCCCACTTTTCTTTTTCGCAGACTTGCTGCGCGGCTCGCTTGCGCTCGCGATGTGAGGCTGCGTGTGCGTTGGGCGAGCTCCCTGCGCACCCTCCGGGCTGCTCCGGTCGCCGCAAGGGCGCGTAAGCCGGGAGCGATCTCACAACATCCTTTGCATCAGGACGACGTCGAGCCAGCGGTTGAACTTGCGTCCTACCTCGCGCTCTCTTCCGACCTGGTCGAAGCCGCATGAGGTGTGGAGGGCGATCGACGCTTCGTGGTCGCCGACGATGCGTCCGATCACGGAGTGGAAGCCGTGGTCGCGCGCCAGCTCGACGAGGTCGCCGAGCAGCAGCCGACCGACACCCCGGCCGCGCAGGTCGCGCCGGACGTAGACCGAGTCCTCGACGGTCGTCGCGTAGGCGGGCCGCGGCCGGTACGGCGACAGCGATGCGAAGCCGCCCACCTCACCGTCATCGTCGACGGCGACGATCGCAGGGTGGCCGCCCGAATGCTCGTCGATCCAAGCGACCTGCTCGGCGCGGAACCGGGGAACGAGATCGAACGTCACCGTCGACTCGAGCACCTCGACGTTGTAGATCGCACGCAGCGCGTCGGCGTCGCGACGCTCGACCAGGCGGGTTCGGTACGCGAGGGGCGCCGGCACGGGGGTGACGCTACGCAACGGGAAGCAGCGGAGCGTGCGTGCTCGGCTAAACTCGTCGGGCTTCGCCCCCTTAGCTCAGTTGGCAGAGCACTTCCATGGTAAGGAAGGGGTCTACGGTTCGAGTCCGTAAGGGGGCTCGCCGGGGCGGGCCGATGGCCCGCTTCGCACGGCGGAGTAGCTCAGTTGGCAAGAGCACACGGCTCATAATCGTGGGGTCGCGGGTTCGAATCCCGCCTCCGCTACCCACACACATCCGCAACACCCGAAGGTGACGCACCATGGCGAAAGCGAAGTTCGAGCGGACGAAGCCGCATTTGAACATTGGGACGATTGGTCATATTGATCATGGGAAGACGACGTTGACGGCGGCGATTACGAAGGTTTTGCATGAGCAGAATCCGAAGAATGCGTTTACGGCGTTCGATCAGATCGATAAGGCGCCGGAGGAGAAGGCGCGGGGGATCACGATTTCGATCGCGCATGTGGAGTATGAGACGGAGAATCGGCATTACGCGCATGTGGATTGTCCGGGGCATGCGGATTACATCAAGAACATGATTACGGGTGCGGCGCAGATGGATGGCGCGATTTTGGTGGTGGCGGCGACGGATGGTCCGATGCCGCAGACGCGGGAGCATGTGTTGTTGGCGCGTCAGGTGGGGGTGCCGTCGATCGTCGTGGCCTTGAACAAGAGCGACATGGTTGATGATGAAGAGATTTTGGAGTTGGTGGAGCTCGAGGTTCGGGAGTTGTTGAACGAGTATGAGTTCCCGGGGGATGACACGCCGGTGGTGCGGGTGTCGGCGTTGAAGGCGTTGGAGGGTGATCCGGAGTGGTCGGCGAAGATCCTGGAGCTGATGGCGTCGGTCGATTCGTTCTTGCCGGAGCCGACGCGGGATGTGGATCGTCCGTTCTTGATGCCGATTGAGGATGTGTTCACGATCACCGGCCGGGGCACGGTCGTGACCGGGCGGGTGGAGCGCGGGGTCGTGAAGGTGGGTGAGGAGATCGAGATCATCGGGTTGCGGCCGACGACGAAGACGACGTGTACGGGTGTGGAGATGTTCCGGAAGTTGTTGGATGAGGGTCGGGCGGGCGACAACATTGGGGCGTTGTTGCGGGGGACGAAGAAGGAGGATGTGGAGCGCGGTCAGGTGTTGGCGAAGCCGGCGAGTATTACGCCGCATGCGAGTTTCACCGCGCAGGTGTATATCTTGACGAAGGAGGAGGGCGGTCGGCATACGCCGTTCTTCACGAATTATCATCCGCAGTTCTATTTCCGTACGACGGATGTGACCGGGACGGTGTCGTTGCCGGAGGGGACGGAGATGGTGATGCCGGGCGATAATACGGAGATGACGGTCGAGTTGGGCAAGCCGATCGCGATGGATGAGGGGTTGCGGTTCGCGATCCGTGAGGGTGGCCGAACCGTCGGCTCCGGCCGCGTCGTCAAAATCGAGAAGTAGCAGCATGTCCACTTTCGTCACACGGTGCGGTGAGCGAGCAAAGCGAGCGAACTCGCCAGCGAGCGAACGACCGCCGGCCGGGTATCCCGGCCGGCAGTGAGCGAGCGCATAAGCATGAGAGCGAGCGAATAAACATGGCCAAGAACGAGAAGCGCGTCAAGATCACGCTCGCCTGCGAGGACTGCAAGCGGCGCAACTACATCACGATGAAGAGCAAGGTCAACGACCGCGAGCGCATCGAGATGAAGAAGTACTGCCGTTGGGACAAGCGCCACACCGTCCACAAGGAGACGCGTTAGCCCGATCCGGGTGCGAGCCATTGCGGCGGCGCGGCGCGTAACCTTTGTCGGCGGCGTCGGGTCGAAGCGCGAAGGCATCAGGAGGTCCGGTTGGACGAGGCCGAGCTGGTTGGCGCCGCCCGTGGCGGTGACCGCCGGGCGTTCGACGAGTTGGTGCGACGCACCTTCGTCGAAACGTTCACGCTCGCGCGTCGCCTCACCGGCAACGAGGAGGACGCGCGCGACGTGGTGCAGGACGCATACCTGCGGGCCTGGAAGGGCATCGGAAAGTTCCGCGGCGACGCGGCGTTTTCCACCTGGCTCTACCGCATCACCGCCAACGCCGCCGCGAGCAATGTCCAACGCCGTCGCCGTCACCGGGCCGAGCCGTTCGACGACGGGTTCGAGCCGGTCGACGCCGTCGCGGAGGAGCTGGTATCGCAGGGTGCCGAGTCGGCCGAGGCCCTCGACCGCATCTCGGCCGCGCTCGACGACCTCCCGGCGAAGCTGCGCAGCGTGGTCGTGCTGAAGGACGTCTACGGGATGTCGCACGAAGCGATCGCCCACGAGCTCGGCATCACCGTCTCGGCGGCGAAGGTGCGGCTGCATCGGGCAAGGCGCAAGCTGCGCGACGTGTTGTACGACGAAGGAGCCGAGGCCAATGCGGTGTGACGAGGTGACGGCGTTGCTGCCGGGGCTCGTCGACGGCGAGGCGATCGGTTTCGAGGCGGAACGCCACATCGAGACGTGCCTGCGATGTCAGGCCGAGCTCGCGCGCTACCGCCGCCTCCTGCGCACGCTGTCGATGCTGCGCACCCGCTACGCGGAGCCGACTCCGGGACTCCTCGGCGAGACACTCGCCGTGATCACCGAGGCGGCCGAGCACGGTGCGAGGCGCACGTTGCTGTCGGGCCGTCGCCTTGCGTACGCCGGCGCGATCGGCGGCAGCGCGCTCGCGGCGGGGGCCACTGCCGCGGTCCTGATCGCCCGTTCCCGCAAGCGGGCCCTGAGCCTCGCCGGGTAGCGACTGCGCCGTACCACGCCGGCGGCACCGGGAGAACGCGCTGCTATCCTGGCGCGCCTGGCCCCCACGGCCCGGAGGGCAGTAGCTCAATTGGCAGAGCTCCGGTCTCCAAAACCGGCGGTTGGGGGTTCGAGTCCCTCCTGCCCTGCTCGAGGTCCCAACTCGTAGTCCCAATTCGTAGCCCACGCGTCGAGGCGACATGAACCGACAGACCAAGCGACAGATGGCGCGTCAAGGATCCGATCGGCCGCGCGCGCCCGAGCGACGGTCGGCGCCGAACCCGCAGGTCGAGCGGACGGGTCCCGGGCAGTACCTCGGCGAAGTCCGTGGCGAGATGAAGAAAGTGGCGTGGCCGCCGCGAGCGGAGATCTTGAACTCTTCGCTGGTCGTGCTGATCGGTCTCGTCGTGATGACCTCGCTGATCTTCGTGTACGACTGGGCCGCCGTACACGTCGTCGACTTCGTGTTCAAGTAATGGTCGAGACCTTCGAGCTTCCCCCGGACGATAGTGACGAGATGACCTCTTTTGAGACCCGAATCGACGGCGCACAGACCGCCGCGGGCGAGGGGATCGACGAAAGCGTCGAACCCGTGCCCACCACTGCTGCTGACGGCGACTCCGTCGTCGACGACGCGGTCGCGAACGAAACGGTCGTCGCGGTCATCCCCGACCTCGCCGACGCGGAGCTGGTCGAGATCGAAGAGGTCGGCGACGTCGAAGCGGCCCCGTCGACCGCCGAACTCAGCCCTTTCGACCGGTCCGGGCGCTGGTATGTCGTGCACACCTACGCGGGCTACGAGAACAAGGTGAAATCGAACCTTGCGAGTCGTGTGCGTTCGATGGCGGTCGAAGACCGGATCTTCGAGGTCGTCATCCCGATGGAAGACGTCATCGAGTTCAAGAACGGTCGCAAGGTCGTTGTGCAGAAGAAGGTCTTCCCGGGCTACCTGCTGGTGCGGATGGGCCTCGACGACCACGCGTGGTATGTCGTACGCAACACGCCGGGAGTCACGGGGTTCGTAGGTAGCGGCGCCAAGCCCACGCCCTTGTCGCGCAAGGAGGTCGAGGACATCCTCGGCACCGGCGTGAAGGAAGAGGGCCCGCAGGCCGAGAAGAAGGTGCGCCCGCGCCTCGAGTACGAGGTGAGCGAGCAGGTGCGCGTGGTCACGGGTCCGTTCGCCGACTTCAACGGTGTGATCAGCGAGATCGATGTCGACCGCTCGAAGCTCAAGGTGCTCGTGAACATCTTCGGGCGCGAGACCCCGGTCGAGCTCGAATTCGGCGACGTCGCGAAGCTGTAGAGACCGAGATGTCGCACGCGGCCGTGAGCGCAGCCGGAGGCGAAGCGAGCTCGCCAGCGAGCGAACGTCCGCGGCGCACGTATCCTGCGCCGCAGTGAGCGAGCGAATAAACATGAGAGCGAGCCAATAGAAATGGCAAGAAGACGAGTTGCTGCGGTCGTGAAAATTCAGATCCAGGCCGGCGCGGCCACCCCCGCGCCGCCGGTCGGCACCGCGCTCGGCCCGCATGGCATCAACATCATGGACTTCTGCAAGGCGTACAACGCGGCGACAGAGGCCCAGCGCGGCACCGTGATCCCCGCGGAGATCACGATCTACGAGGACCGTTCCTTCACGTTCGTCACCAAGACGCCGCCGACTCCGGTGTTGCTACGGCAGGCCGCGGGCATCGAGAAAGGTTCGGCGACTCCGCGCCGGGAGACGGTTGCCAGCGTGAGCAGGGATCAGGTCCGCGAGATCGCCGAGACCAAGATGCCCGACCTCAACGCGATCGATCTCGAGGGTGCGATCGCGCAGGTCGCCGGTACCGCGCGCTCGATGGGCATAGAGGTCGTCGGCTAGGGGCTGCAATCCTGAGTGCCCGCCGCCGGATCACCTCGCCGGCGGATTTCACCGGGTCTGAGCGAGGGAGCTTCGAAGGGAGCGAAACCAATGGCGAAATCGAAGAAGTACGTCGACGCATCCCGCCGCTACGACAAGCAGACGCTGCACGACCCGGCCGAGGCGTTCGAGCTCGTGAAGTCGATGGCGAACAAGAAGTTCGACGAGACGGTCGAGGCCGCCTTCCGTCTCGGCGTCGATCCCCGCAAGGCCGACCAAATGTTGCGCGGCACCGTGTCGCTCCCGGCCGGTACCGGCAAGGATGTGCGCGTCGCGGTTTTTGCCGCGGGCGATGCCGCACAGGAGGCGCGCGACGCCGGCGCCGACGTCGTCGGGTCCGATGACCTCGTGAACCGGGTGCAGAACGAGGGCTTCATGGACTTCGACGTCGCGATCGCGACGCCTGACCTGATGGGCCAAGTCGGCCGCCTCGGTCGTGTGCTCGGACCGCGCGGGCTCATGCCCAACCCCAAGACCGGCACCGTCACGACCGACGTCGGTCGTGCGGTCTCCGAGTTCAAAGGCGGCAAGGTCGAGTACCGTACCGACCGCAACGGCAACGTGCACGTTCCGCTCGGCAAGGCCAGCTTCCCGACTGAGAGCCTGCTGCGGAACTACCGCGCGGTGATGGACGAGCTCCAGCGGGCGCGGCCCGCGTCGGCGAAGGGTCGCTACCTCAAGGGCGTCGCGACGTCGTCGACGATGGGTCCGGGCGTCAAGATCTCTCCCGACTCCCGAGTGGAGGACAAGTCCTAGCGCCCGAAGCCCACGGCGTGGCGCTCGGTGCGCGGTCGCAATGAAGGCCACGGCATACGCGTACGGCGAAACGGGATCGCTTGACCGTCGCGGTAGCTGCGCATCGTCGTCCACAGGAGGCCGCGTACGATCTCGAGCTCGACCCGCCCGTCGCACAGCATCTCGACGAACCGGAGAGCCTCATCGGAGTTCGTGAACACGACCCGCTCAGGTGGGTACGCGACGACGACGTGCCGGTCGTCGATCTCGATCTCGACACCGCGATCGTGATCGGCGACGTGCGGGAGCCGCACGAGCGCGGCAGCGTCCGCCGTCGTGATCGTCATCGCGTCACGCCGTAACCCGGGTGGAGGGTCGCGGTCGAGCAGATCCTCGAGCTGGACCAGGAAGGCGCGAATCGTCGGCGTAAGGCTCACGCGTCCGCGATCCAATCACGATTCCCGTTGCAAAGATTCTTTCGAAGAATCGTTGCGACACGATTCTTCGAAGGCAGCCGACGGTTTCGGCTAATGTTCCCAGCCGTCCATAGAACGCCGAAGACTTCCGGTCTCGACACGAGGTAATGGGCCGAACTCCGCGAGGAGAGGCCCGCCGGGTGAGGCGACTTCCGGGGTGTGCGCGGCAAACGGCGCGCGCCGCTCGCGAGGCCCTCCCGCCCGAGCATCCCGAGGAGCACAACATGCCCACCAAGGCGCCCGCAGGCAGCGCGCAGATGCAGCGCAAGAGCGCGGTCATCGACGACATCAAGGCGCGACTCGCTTCTGCTGACGCCGCGGTGCTCACGGAGTATCGCGGCCTCACCGTCCGTGACATCGCCTCCTTGCGGGCCGCGCTGCGCCCCGCGGCCACCGACTACAAGATCTTCAAGAACACCCTGGCGCGCCGGGCCGCGCACGACGCCGGCCTCGACGACATCGTCGAAAGCTTCGAGGGGCCCATCGCCATCGCCTTCGTCCGCCGCGACGGCGGCGACGCGGTCACGGCCGCGAAGGCGCTGCGTGACTTCGCCCGCACGAACCCGAACCTGGTCCTCAAGGGCGGGATCCTCGGACTGCGGCTCCTGTCGAGCCGCGACGTCGAGGCCCTGGCCGACGTCCCGCCCCGCGAGCAGCTGCTCGCCCGGATGGCCGGCGGGTTCCAGGCCCCGATGGTCAAGGCCGCCGGTCTGTTCCAGGCATTCACCCGGAACATGGCCTATGGCGTCAAGGCCCTGATCGACCAGCGGATCGCCGCCGGCGAGGCGCTCCCGGAGCCGGCCGTCGAGGCTGACGTAGAGGTCACCGCCGAGCCGAACGAGATCGAGAACCCGGCTCCGGCCACGGAAAACGAGGCTCCGGCCACGGAAAACGAGGCTCCGGCCACGGAAAACGAGGCTCCGGCCACGGAAATCCCGGCTCCGGCAGCGGAAGCGGCCGAGCCGGCGCAAGCATCCGAGAAAGAGGAGTGACACAGATGGCAACCATGAGCACGACCGAGCTGCTCGACGTCTTCAAGAACATGACGGTGCTCGAGCTGAACGACTTCCTGAAGGCCTTCGAGGACGAGTTCGGCGTCACCGCCGCGGCCCCCGTCGCGGTCGCCGCCGCACCCGGCGCAGCCGCGCCGGCGGAGGCGCCCGAGGAGAAGGACGAGTTCGACGTCATCCTCACCGCGGCGGGCGACAAGAAGATCCAGGTGATCAAGGTGGTGCGCGAGCTCACCAGCCTGGGCCTGAAGGAGGCCAAGGACCTCGTCGACGGTGCCCCCAAGCCCGTCGTCGAGAAGGCCTCGAAGGAGGACGCCGAGAAGGCCAAGGCCAAGCTCGAGGATTCGGGCGCCTCGGTCGAGCTCAAGTAGCCGCGGAGGGCCTGGGCTGGGGGATCGAGGGTCCCCGGAGAGAGCGGTCGGGAAAAATCTGTCCGGAAAGTCGTTGCCACCCGGCGGGTTCAGGCTTATCCTGCACCGAACATCCGGTCTCCGGCCGCATTGCGGGCGGTGCCTTTGCCGCGGTGACTGGCAGCCGGCATGGCGACTCGCTATGCTAGGCGTACCCGTGTCTGCCCGCTCGTGCTCTCCGATCTTCCAGGCCCTTGCCGGCGCGCGCCCGATCGTCCGGGTTGCCTTGCGTCCGCGCCTTTCGTCGCACATCTCGCACCACGGCTCGCATTACCGCATTTCCGCAGCTTGATTCTCTCCGGATTGGAGTGACGTTGGCCCGTCTCGCGTCTCGTGAGCGTCTTTCCTTCTCGAAACTTCGCGAAGTGAAGGAACTTCCCAACCTCATCGAAGTACAGACCGACTCGTTTCGCTGGTTCCTCGAGGACGGCGTCGCCGAGGTATTGCGCGACATATCGCCCATCGAGGACTTCACCGGTCAGCTGAAGCTCGAGCTGACGGACCACGTCTTCGACCCGCCCAAGCACTCCGAGGACGAGTGCCGTGAACGCGACATGACCTACGCGCGCCCGCTCTTCGTGACCGCTCGGTTCATGAACGCGCAGACCGGTGAGATCAAAGAGCAGACGGTCTTCATGGGTGACTTCCCGATGATGACCGACCGGGGAACGTTCATCATCAACGGCACCGAGCGCATCGTCGTCTCGCAGCTCGTGCGTTCGCCGGGCGTGTACTTCGGCGTCACGCCCGACAAGACGGCACCGGAGCGCGAGGTCATCGACGCCAAGATCATCCCGAGCCGCGGCGCCTGGCTCGAGTTCGAAGTCGACAAGAAGGACGTCGTGTACGTCCGCATCGACCGCAAGCGCAAGCAGCCGGTCACGGTCTTGTTGAAGGCGCTCGGCTTCGGCGAGAGCGACGAAGAGCTGCTGAACCTGATCGTCGACGAGCAGGGCCGCCCCTACGAGTCGATGCGCAACAC
>JALYLU010000005.1:0-8429 GCA_030774075.1 Actinomycetota bacterium
GGCGGGTGGTACGCCACACGGGGCCAGCACAGCGTGCAGGCCTCGGTCGATGTGGCGAACCGCATCGCCGAATCCGACGAATCGAACAACACCCTCGACAAGCTGATGAACGTGTATACGAGCGTCGCGCCGACTGCCTCGTGATCACGTCCGGCACGCTCTCCGGGCGGCTCGGTGGCCTCACTGGCCAGCGCCAACGGCTCGTGCCAGGAGTCATCGTGGATGTTCGTCGGACCAGCTTCGCCGGACAGTAACTCGCTTGCCCGGAAAGCACACTGCGCACGACCGGCCCCCCGTCGCGGGTCTGTCAGATTCTTTGTGTAAGCCCGGATCCACCGGTCGTGTCGGGTTTTCGGAGAGCTTGGGTGTCGGCGACGGGCGTGAGCGCGGGCGGTGGCGGATGTAGCGCGTGGAGAGGGTTTCGCGGGCAGAAGTGCATCGTGATGCAACGTGTGTGAACTCGGCTCGATGCGAACTTTCTCGTCGCGTTCGCACGAGTCGACGCGCTTATCGATGGTGTGGACGAGCTCTCGACGTTGTTGGACATCGGTGCGGTGGCGGAACGTCTGTGCGTCACGGAGCGGCACGTGCGCCGGTTGGTGGCGGAGTGCCGGATTCCGTACGTCAAGGTCGGCCGCTTCGTGCGCTTCGATCCGGCCGACGTTGCTGACTCGATCGGTGCTGCTCGAGTTCTGCCGCGTTCGCTGACGCACCCTCCTCGTATGATCGAAGCGGAGATCGGCTCGGCGCGATCGCGCGCCGCCGGTTCCGGATCGCGCCGTTGAGGCGCCTCGTCACGTCGACCGGCACGGGAGCCGAACGATGAGCAGGCGCCGCACGTTCGGCTCCATTCGCGCGTTGTCATCGGGCCGATATCAGGCGCGCTATACGTCGCCCGACGGCGCTCGTCATCGTGCGCCGCGCAGCTTCGCGACCAAGGCCGAAGCGAGTCAGTGGCTCGCGACGGTCGAGACCGAGTTCGCGCGAGGCACTTGGACTGATCCCGACGCCGGTCGCGTTTCACTCGACGGGTACGCGCGGAGCTGGGTCGAGACCCGCGCCAACCTGCGACCACGCACCGTCGACCTGTACGAGTCTCTCGAGCACCACATCGTCCCCCCGCTTGGTGACCGCGAGATCGGCACCCTCAGTGCCGGGACTGTGCGCCGCTGGTACTCGCAGCTCGTGCGGAGAAGCGGAGCAGGCTCGCTGACGCCGGCCAAGAGCTACCGGCTGCTGCGTACGATCCTGAGCGCCGCCGTCGCCGACGGCCTCATCGCCCGGAACCCGTGCGCGATCGTCGGCGCGGGCATCGAGCGCAGCGCCGAGCGCCCGGTCGCGACGCTCGCGCAGGTGTGGGCGCTGGCTGACGCGGTCCCGCCGCGGTTTCGTGCACTCGTGCTCACCGCCGCGTTCGGCGGCCTTCGCTTCGGTGAGCTCGCGGGGCTGACGCGCGATTGCGTCGACCTCGGAGACGGGACGATCACCGTCCGCCGCGCACTCGTGCAGCGTGACGACGGAACCCTCCAGCTCGGCCCGCCCAAGAGCGAAGCCGGCCGCCGAACCTTCACGATTCCCGCTGCGCTCGTGCCCGAGCTCACCGCTCATCTCGCCCGGTACGTCGAGCCGGGCGACGACGCGCTGGTCTTCGTCGGAGCGAAAGGCGCGCGTCTGCGCCGGTCGAACTGGTCGGTCCTCTGGAAGCAGGCGACGGAGAAGGTCGGCGTTCCCGGTCTCCGCCTCCACGACCTCCGCCACACGTGCAACACCCTCACCGCCGCGACCGGCGCGAGCACGCGCGAGCTGATGCACCGCATGGGCCACGCCTCGCCGCGCGCGGCCCTGCGCTACCAGCACGCAACGCGAGACCGCGACGTCGTGATCGCCACCGCGCTCGACCAGATCATTCAGGAGGGAACGCCGTGAGGCAACGCATGCGCAGAGGCGAACAGCCGCCCGCCGACGCCACCGTGATCATCCGAGCCGACGAGCTCGATCCGGAAATGCTCGCAGCGGATGCTCGGGACAACGACGAGGTCTACGGCTTCTACGCGGTATCGGCCTTCGCGGACGCTGCGGACCTGCGCTGGTACGACCGCGCGGCCCGGTTGACGAATCATCCCTGGATCGTGCTGTTCACTGCAGGAAACCTGTACGCGTCAGGCCTCGAGCTATGGGATACGGGGCAGGTGCCTCACTACGACATCGTGCACGAGGATCTCGACGAGCTTGTGCGTCGTATCCTGAGTACGTCGCATCGGGTGTATCCGAATCCGTTCCACCAGGAGGGATTGTGACCAAGCCACCCCGCCTCGACCTGTGGGCCGACTTCAACAACGAGGACGACGACGGCTTCGGCTGGTCGCTCATGCGCCATGCGAGCGACCCTGCCCGGGTCACGCCCGGAGCGCGGGTGATCGCCGGTACCGAGCGGGCGTGGGGGGTCGCCGAGATCATCGCAGTCGACGACGACGGCATGGTTCACTTTCGCGTGCTCCCGCGGAACGATCCTGACTCCCGGCGCGTGCTGGCGGATGCTTCGAATGGCTGACGACGCACCTTCGTTCCAGGCCGTCTACGAACACGATCCAGCCGACGGGTCCTGGCTCGTGCGCGTCGACGGCCTCGACCCGGATGCTCATGCCGGCGCCGCATACGCGCTCACCAGCTCTGAGGCGATCACGGTGAGCGAGGCCGCCGAGGTCATCGCTGGCGTTACCGGAAAACCGGTGAAGCACAACGACATCGACCGCGACGTGTGGATCCAGGGCAGCGTGGCGGCCGGCGTGCCCGCCGAGTACGGCGAGATGCTGCGGATGTTGACAGAGACCATCGCCTCCGGAATGGGCTCCCGGCCTAACGACAACGTCCAGAAGGTCACTGGAGCGCCGCCGATCAAGTTCGCTGACTTCGCCCGGCGAACCGCGCAGGCGTGGACATAGACGGGGCCCATCATGACGACGACGATCACCGACCTCGACGACTTCAAGGCGCTCGACCCGTTCTTTCGCATCATCGAGAAGGGCCTCGATGGCATTGCCGATGGTGGGCACTTCTTCGACCTGCTGGCCGAAAAGGTCATCTTCGACTACATCATCACGACTCCCGGCTACCCAAGGCGCGTCGAGGGCCGCAAGGCCGTCGCCGAGCTCTACCGCCCTTACGGCACCATGATCGTCCTAGACCGATGTCACGACCTCGCGGTCCATCACGACATCAAGACCGGCGTCGTGGTGCTCGAGTACGCCTCCGAAGGCCGAGTCGTTTCGACCGGGGCCCCGTACACCAACCGGTACATCTCGGTACTCACGATCACCGATCGCAAGGTCACTCACTGGCGCGACTACCTCGACCCCGTGGCGGTCTTCGACGCGCTCGGATGGCCGTCACGTTGATGGACGGCGCAAGCGTTCTGGAGACTCTGACTTCCATCTGCGGGAGTAACTGAGCGCGGCCGGAATCGGGGCGCGGATGCCGATTCTGACGAGCTCAGCGTTGTCGAATGCCATGCGCTGAACCGCGCTAAATTTTTAGCCGCCCGCGCGCCCGTCAATAACGACGAGAGCCTCAGGATCGATCCGGTGCTCGCGCCTGCAAGGTCGGTGGAAGTCATGTCGGACCTGCTGGCCACCGGCGCCGACCCGCATGCGAAATGTCTCCACGGCAGGTCGGTCGCGGGGATAATCGCGAGCCAGCGGGTCGCGAGCGTCGCCGAGCGTGTCGCGATGCAGCGCATGTTGAGTGATGCCGGGGTCGACCTTGATCGTCCCAGTCCAAGCGTCACGCCTCTGGCCGGCGCGGCGATGCTGGGTGTTGCCGACGCGATTGAGGCCCTCCTCGCGGCCGGAGCGAATCCACACAGTGAGCCGAATGCGTTGGGACTTGCGTGCTTCTCCTTCTCGGCAGATCGCGACCCGGGAATTGAGCGGACGGTGGACCTGCTCATCGCAGCCGGCCTCGACCCGAACGATGTCGACGACGGCGGCTACACGCCCCTCCATGCGGCGTTGTCGGCCGGTGCGTTCGACGCGGGATACGCCGAGAGCGACGGCATCAATGTCGCCGCGGCAGTTGCGCTTATTCGCCACGGCGCATCGATCGACATCACCTTCCTCGAGACGGGCTACCGACCGCTCCACGCAGCGGCAGCCGGAGAGAGCGCGATCCTCGTCGAGACACTGTTGGATTCTGGAGCGGATCCGAGCGAACGCACACCTTCCGGTGAGAGTCCCCTCGATGTTGCTCGCGGGGTCGGCGCCGTCGACTGCGTCCGCTTGCTCGAGGTGGCGACGTCGGATCGGTAGCGCACCACTCGCGCGACTCTCGGCGTGACGCGGCCGCGCAATCCGAGGTCCTAGCGGGTTTCGTTAGGGCACGTAGAGGGCACGAACGCCGTTTGGCGGGCCGGTACAGACCGCCGTTGAGGGCTGTACACGTACGCTGAGCAGGACTTTCGTGGAGAGCGGGTGACCGGGATCGAACCGGCATGGCCAGCTTGGAAGGCTGGGGCTCTGCCATTGAGCTACACCCGCGAAACGTCACACTGCGACTCGCGACTTTACCTCGGTGCTTCTCGCGTGGGGTGAGCGAACGACGGTGCGCCGTCGACGGTGAACGCGAGATCGTCGACGTAGCAGTACCACCAGTCTTCGCCCGGTTCGTAGGACTGGATGATCGGGTGGCGTTGCGAATGGAAGTGCGCGGTCGCGTGGCGATTCGGCGAGTTGTCGCAGCAGCCGACGTGGCCGCACGACATACACATACGCAGGTGCACCCATCGACCGCCGATTCGCAGGCAGTCTTCGCATCCGTCGCTGCTCGGCTCGACCTCGACGACCTGGTCGAGGTGGGTACACGTCTGGCTCACCGGCGTGATCCTGTTCGGCTCGGAGGCGCCACCCTCATGCAGGGAGTTCGACCGGGGTCGCCGTGAAGTCGACCAACACGTCGGAGCGCAGCGCCGTGAGCGCCAACGGTCTCCCGATCGCGTCCGCGAGCATGAGGCGTTGGAGAGCCTGGGCACTCGTTACCAGCTCGCCCCCGGCGCTCAGGAGCAGGTCGCCGGCGCGCAGTCCTGAGCGCGCCGCCGGCCCGTCCGGCACCACCTCGACGATTCGCAGGCCTACGAGCTGGTCGCGCTGTTCCGCCAGATGCGGGGGCAACGGAGCGGGCGTGCCGGCCACGCCGAGGTAGGCCCGTCGGACTCGGCCCTCGGCGAGAAGGGTGGCGATGATCTGCCGGGTAGTTGCATTGATGGGGATCGCGAGGCCGACACCCATGCCGGCGACCGCCGTGTTGACGCCGACCACCTCGCCGGTCGCGATCGCCAGTGCTCCTCCCGAGTTCCCGGGGTTCAGCGCGGCGTCGGTCTGGATGACATCGTCGATCACGCGGACGCTGCTGCCGGCTCTCGCAGGGAGTGACCTTCCCAGCGCGCTGACTACTCCTGCCGTCACGGTGCCGGCGAGACCGAGCGGGTTGCCGACGGCCACGACGAGTTGGCCCACCTTCAGGTTTGACGCTTCGCCGAGCCGAGCCGGAGGTGGAGTCTCGCCGTCGGCGCGCACCACGGCGAGGTCCGAGAGCGGATCGGCACCCACCACGTGAAACGGCGTTTCCGTTCCGTCCGCGAAGGAAGCCTTCCCCGCGTCGGCGCGACCGACCACGTGCGCGTTCGTGAGCAGGAACCCATCGTTGGTGAAGACGACCGCGGAGCCGGCTCCGGCCTGGAAGTTGCCGTCGCGGCGCCGGCGGGAAACCTGAAGGGCTGCGACACGCGGGTTCAGCTCCGCCGCGACGGACGTCACGACCTGGGAATAGGAGTCGAGCGCGGAACCTCCCGGCGAGGACGGTTCGGAGAGGGTGTCGACCATGACGCTCCTGACAGTTACATGATTACATCGCAATATACCGGGTCCGCGAAGGCGGTCAGTACGAGCGGCTCAGGGCTGACGGCCGAGGAAGGCGACGAGCTGGTCGGTCGGGCCGGCGTCGCGCGCTACGGGCACCGGCGCATCGAAACCGACGCGCTTGCGGAGGTCGTCGGTGATGAAACCCCGCCCGACCGCGAGGACGGTGGCGGCGAGCTCGTCGGGAAGGTGCGCGTCTTGTCCCGTGGCGCGCGCGATGTCCCACGAGTGTGTGGTGCTGTCGACGAGATTGACGCTGATGGCGGCTCGCGCGGGCATCGGTCCGGCGCCGACGTTGACGTCGCCGTCGAGTCCATGATCGATCCACGCGGCGAGGGTGCGATCGGTTTCGGCGCGGAACTGCGTGCCCAGGTCGGCGTCGAGGGCGAGCGACGTGTGCGCGAGGAGCTCTTCGCCTCTCGCTCCCCGGCCCATGTTCACGATCACGCCCAGGGTGTGCGCGACGAGCGTCTGCACGTCCCATTCAGTGCACGGAGTGGGCGCTCCGAGTTGCGTGGTCTTCACACCGCCCACGATCTTGCCGGCGTGATCGAAGGTTTGCGAAAGCGCGTCGAGAAGTTCCATGGCGTCGGAGGTTACCGAGCCGACTCAGTGCGGTGCACGCGTCGTTGCGTCGCGCAATGCGGTCTCGACAGCCGTCGCTGCGGTCTTTCCGGCTGCGTCGAGCGCCTCGGTCGTGCGCGTCGCGCGACAAAGCACGAACGCGCCTTCGAGCAGCGCGATGAGCGAGATCGAAAGTTCTCGCGCGGTCCGATCGCCGATTCCCGCCGCACGGAACCTTTCGGTCGCGCCCTCGATCCAACTTTCGAACACTTCCGCGGTCGCTTGGCGCAGCGGCTCGTTGGTGCTCGCAACCTCGAGCGCGACCGTCTCGATCGGACACGCGTCGGCGTAGTCGGTTGCGCGCAGCACCTCGGCCGCGCCGTCGAAACAATCGTGCACGCCGGAGACGATGTCGGGCGCGGCGTCGAAGACTGTGGTCACCAGTTCGAGGTACATCGCGCCGGACCTGTGGATCACCTCGACGCCGAGCTCTTGCTTGCCGCCGGGGAAGTGGTGATACAGCGAGCCGAACGGCGCGTTGGCGTCGGCAACGATCTGCTTGAGCCCGGTGCCGGTGTAGCCGTAGCGCATGAACAGTTCGGCCGTCGCGTCGAGGATCCGGGCTTTCGTGTTCCCCGGTTTGAGGTTCGGGACCATGGAGGAATACTCTAACAGCTAGAGCGATCTATCTAGCAGTCTGACCAGCGACGATCGGAGATCTCTGTGGCCGACGAGCACCGGTGGCTGAAGTACTGCGCGCTGTTGTACGCGCTCGGTTTGGCACTACATACCGCCGACCACTTGCGACGCGGCCTCGACGTCGTGACGCCGCAGGTGCAATGGGCGGGCAACCTCTCGACTGCCCTCGGGATCGCGGCGGCGGTGTTGGTCATCGTCGGGCACCGCTTTGGTCCGATGCTGGCCGCGCTGACCGGCATTCCCGTCGGGCTCGGCGTCGCCGCAGTGCACCTCCTGCCCCGTTGGAGTGCGTTCAGTGACGCCTTCCCCGGCGCGCACAACACCGGCGTTACCGCCCTTTCATGGTCGGTGGTCATCGTCGAGATCGTCGGGGCCCTGGCCATGGGCACCGTCGGCCTCTTGATCGTGCGCGATCAGCGCGCGGCTCACATGTCGACCTAGAGCGAGCGCGGATTGGCGGAGTCACCTCGCCCGCGTGCGTCGCCCGCCCGGGTTGCGTGCACGACGGCGCCGGTGAATGTAACCACGATCCGGTCGCCCTCTTGGACCGGATCGAATCCTGTCGTGTTGATGCCGAGGTCGTCGTGTAGAGCTTTCATCGTGCCCTCTCGATCGGATGCGCCGGTCAAGATGACGTCGATGGGCAACGTCGCCGACGAGGTGTCGCCGTAGGTGATCGGACCGACGGCGCGCAGGAGCTCGGCGAGCTCGCCCTCGAGGAGTGCGCGCACATGCGACGGATCGATTCGGCGGTGCAGCGCGTCGAATGCGTCACGGATCTCGGCCTTCGGCGCCGTCATGTCCGAGACGACGACTCGTCCTCCCGGCCGGCACACGCGCGCCATCTCGGCCACGGCTGTCTCGGGATGCGAAAAGTGATGCAGGGAGCTGCGGCATACGACCAGATCGAAGGACGCGTCGACGAAGGGTAGAGAGTTCGCGTCGCCTTGTTGGAGGAGGATGTTGTGCAGTCCGGCGTCACGGAGTCGCTCCGCGCCGGAACGCAGCAGGGCCGGAGTGAGGTCGATCCCGACGACTTGACGGACGTGGGGCGCGGCCTGCTCGGCGGCGTGGCCCGCGCCGCACGCCACGTCGAGCACGATCATGTCGACGTCCAAAGGCTCGATCCACGCGAGCGGCGAGTCGAACCGACGCGCGAACGGCGAGTCGTCGCCGGTGAAGAGTCCGACCTGTTGCGTGAACGACTGTCGGACGACTTCGTTGTGCTCGTGCGTGGTCATGGGTAGACGGTTACAT
>JALYLU010000005.1:8439-12373 GCA_030774075.1 Actinomycetota bacterium
CGGCCACCGCGACCATGGTCGACATGCGCGCGGGCGCGCCGGTACGGGCCGGGACCTTCTTCTACGAAGGCGGCGATGTCGTCACGGGCTGGCACTCGCACGACATGCATCAGATCGAATACGCCTTCGAGGGGATCGCGGAGGTGGAGACGTCGGCCACGCATCATCTCCTGCCACCGCAACAGGCGGTGTGGATCCCGGCGGGCTTGTCGCACTGCACGACCCTCAAACGCGTGCGGTCGATCGCGGTGTTCTTCGATCCCACCATGGTGCCGCGGGCCGACGATCGCGTACGCGTCCTTGCCGCTACGCCGTTGCTCCGCGAGATGATCATCTTCGCGTCACGCTGGTCGATCAGCCGATCCTCGAATGATCGGGTCGCGGATGCGTTCTTCGACGCGTTCGCAATGCTTGTACCCGAGTGGCTGGAGCAGGAAGCGCCGCTCTGCCTACCCACTACTACCGACCGGGTGCTTCGCGCGGTCATGGAATACGCCGAATCTCATCTCGCGGAGGTCACGGTCGGCGCGGTCGGCGCGGCCGTTGGCGTGTCAGAGCGAAGCCTGCGTCGGAAGTTCGCGGCGATCGGCATGACGTGGCGCGAGTACCTACTGCAAAGTCGCCTCTTGCGCGCGATGGCGCTGCTCACCGAGCCGGGTCATACCGTCCTCGACGTCGCGACCGCCGTCGGATTCGACAGCGTCAGCGCGTTCACGCGCGCGTTCCGGCGTCTGACCGGTGAGACACCGACCGCTTACCGAAGACGCGTCACCGCGAAGGCGCGCTCGGCGGCAAACATGAAGGCCGGCGGCGTTCGGTGTTGACCCTGTATGGCGTGGCCGTCATCACGTTCATGATGGTCATGTATGCACTCGAGGGCCGCAGCGCGCGATTCGTTCTCGCCTTCGCAGCCGGGTGCGCGCTCTCGAGTTCCTATGGGTTCTTGAGTGGCGCCTGGCCCTTCGGGGTGGTCGAGGCGATCTGGTCGGTGATCGCGCTGCGCCGGTACCTGACCGTTCGCCCGACTATGGGGCGACAGTCCGGAGATGCTGGGCCGCGATGGCATCGGAGACCGTCTTCGCGATGACGTGCATGGTGGCGACGGCGTGGATGAGGATCTGGCGCGCCTCGGTGTCGTGTCCGGCCACGTCCGTATCGATGTAGCTGGTGAGGTCGTGCACGTGGGCGTGGAGCAGTTCGGTCACCGCGGTGAGAGACGCGTCGCTCGCCGTCGCGGTGGTGACGAAGCTGGCGAAGTCGTTCTGATAGTCGAGGAGTTGCTCTTGGGCCAGATGTTTCGCGGCGTTGCTGTGGACGTGATCTGCGTGCGCGTAGTCGATGAAGAACTGCGTGTGTTGCTCCCAGAGCTGGCCAAATGCCCGCGCGCCGTCGCGCCCGTAGACCCGCGCGACGACGTCGGTCAAGGCTTGCGAGTTCGCGGCGAGCGCGCTGATGTGCTCGGTGGGACTGGCGTCTCCCTCGCCGACCTGATGCATGAGCACCGCGACAAGGGTGACGTGCTTCGAGAACAGCGAGTCGAGCGTCGATCGGAGTATCGCGGTCGTGAGGACGACGCGGTGTCTCGTGTCCGTCGCGGGAAGATTCTGACCGGGGTCGGCCGAGACGTTGTAGACGGTGACCGGTGTAGTAGCGGCGTGGGAGCTCGACCCGCACGCGGCCAGAGCGGCGACGAGTAGCGCCGTCGCGCCCAGAGCGCGAACATGTCGGATGCTCATCGCCGGGCCCCGGTGTGATTGCGCGCCCGGATCCACGCGATGCATGCGTCGGCGGGCAAGGCTCGAGCGAAGAAGAAGCCTTGCGCTTCGTCGCAACCGAGCTCCTCGAGTATCCGAAGCGCCGTCTCGTCTTCCACGCCCTCGGCAATTGTGGTGAGGCCCAGTGTGCGGGCCAGTTCGATGGAATAGCGGGTGACCGCGAGGTTTCCCGACGCCGCGAGATCGAAAATGAATGACTGATCGATCTTCAGGGTGCGGATCGGAAGGCCGGTGAGGTAGGCGATTGATGCGTAGCCGGTGCCGAAGTCGTCGACGCTCAGACGCACGCCGATCGCCGCGAGCGCCTCCAAGACCTTCTTGGCGCGTGTTGGATTGTCGAGCACCGCCGTTTCGGTGAGCTCGATCTCGAGCAGCTCGGGCTCGACATCGTGACGGGCGAGCAGTTCGGCAACCTGTACGGGCAGTCGCAGGTCGCCGGCGCACGCCGCGGCAAGGTTGACCGAGACCGCGACGCGCTCTCCCTCGCCGGCCCACGCGCTCGCCTGTCGCAGCGCCTCGTCGAGGACGTAGATCGTCAGTGGCTTGATGAGGTGGGTCGACTCGACGACCGGCAGGAACTCGCTGGGCCCGAGCAGTCCCCGTGCCGGATGTTGCCATCGCACGAGCGCCTCGACGGAGCTGGCGCGGCCGGTGCGAAGATCGATCTTCGGCTGGTAATGCAAGACGAGCTCGCGTTGCTCGATCGCGCGTCGCACCTCGGACGCGAGTGCGAGCCGCTCGGCGCTGAAGAGGTCGTGCTCCTTCGAGTACAGCTCGATGCCCGAATGCGATCGTTTGGCGACGTACATCGCGACGTCGGCGTGGCGCAACAGCGCGGCCGCATCTTCGCCTTCGTCGGTGCACGCGACGCCAATGCTGGCGCGCACGTCGACCTCGATGTGGCCGACGTCGAAAGGCTCCTCGAGCGCGGCTGCGATGTCCTCGGCGACGGAGACGGCGTCTTGGGGATGACCGAGGCCCGGAAGGACGACTCCGAACTCGTCTCCGCCCAGACGCGCCACCGTGTCCTGGGCCCGCAGTCGCTTCGAGATGCGCCCCCCGAGCTGGCGCAGGAGCTGATCGCCCGACTCGTGCCCGAGCGCGTCGTTGATCTCCTTGAAGCGATCGAGGTCGAGAAGCAGTGCAGCCGCGATCGTCCCGTTGCGGTGTGCTTGCGTCGCAACTTGTTCCAGCCGATCTGTGAACAGCACCCGGTTGGGAAGGTCGGTGAGCATGTCGTACAGCGCCTGGTGACGGTTGGTCTCCACTTGGCGACGCAAGTCACGCGATGCACGCGCCACGATTCGGAACACCGCGAGATACAGCAGCGCGAGGCCGATGGCGAGGGTGAGATAGAGGCGCCGCGTGTCGTGATCGATCGCGCGCGCGATCGGTTGGTACGGCAGATAGATCTCGAATGCGCCGATGATCTTGCCGTTCTCGTCGTCGGTGAAGTGACCGTCAGGGTCGACGCCCAGCGGAACGTAGACCGACAACAGGCGCTGATGCGATCGGTCGTCGAGCTCCTCCGGGGACTGCAGGTTCGTGACCTCCGCGGAGACGAGTCCCGTGAGGCTCTCGTTCAGCTCGTCGTCGCCGGGAAACCATCGCTGCAGCAGTCGCTTGTTGTCGGACCATACGACGAAGTGCTGGGAGTTCCAGATCTTGAGTCGAACGATGTTGTTCCTCGACAAGCTGTCCAGGAGCGCGGCGTCGAGCTGCGCGCGCCGCGCGTCGGGCAGTGGCCGGAAGACGTGCTCGAGATCGCTCGGGCGGAGTATCGGCCGAACACCGATGTTGGCCGCGACCTGCGCGGTGCGAATCGCGTCTCCCAGGGTCCGATCCCGCAGCGCGCCGTGCAAGACCTCGCCGACGACCACACCCAACAGTGCAACCAGCGCCAGGCTGATCAGGCCGAAGCGCGTGAGAAGGCTGACGTGGCGCAGCAGCTTCCTCACGTCTTCCTCCTCGGCCGTCCTCCGAGGAGAGATCGGACGAACGACGTCGTCGCTGAAGGGCCGGTCGTCGCTTAAGGACCCATTCGCCGCAAAGTGCAGCCAATTCAGAGGTCAACCGCGGGCTGGGATCTGTTGTACCGCCCAGCGGTTTCCGTCGGGATCACTGAAGAAGACGAACGAACCCCACGGGAACTCTTGGAC
>JALYLU010000005.1:12383-20917 GCA_030774075.1 Actinomycetota bacterium
TCCCTGCACCGAACCGGGTGCGGCGTCCGTGATTCCCTCTCCGAAGGAGATCGAGCACGCCGACCCGGGCGGGGTCAGCTGTACGAATCGCATCTCGGCACTGACCCGGTGGTCATGATCGGCGTTGAACCCGACCTTCTCGGTGTAGAAGGCCTTCGCCCGGTCGACGTCCGAAACGGGGATCGCCACCAGCTCGAGCTTCCAGTCCATGATCCGTGCTCCTCGTGTCGGTCGAACGGTGGCAGGTTGCAACCGCCGCGGAGGCATTCTTTCCCGCGGAACCGGTCATCTTGTGTCCGCTTTTTGGCGCGATTCGGATGCGACGCGCGTGCGGGCGCCGCGGGTGGTGACGCGCCCGAGAATGGCGGCGAGACGTGCATGCTCGTTCGCGCGGAGATGGCGACCGAAGGACGTGCGCAGCGTCGCGGTGTAGATGGAGTTGGCCCGGAGGAACTGTTTGCGGCCGGCACGCGTCGTCGCGATGATCGTCGCCCGGCGGTCGGTGCGATCGACGCGGCGCTCGACGAACCCGTCGGCCTCCATCCGTTGGACGAGCCGGCTGAACCCGGGCTGGCTGTACCGCGGGTGCATCGAGCGCTGCAGCTCGCTCATCGGCAATCGGTGCGGCGGCCCGGTGCGTTCGAGGTAGGCGAGCGCGGAGAACACGCCGGAGTCGATGCCGGCCTGCTGATCGAGCGCGGCGACGACATCGTGCAGCACCGATTGGTACACGTTGACGAGCGCGCTCCAACTCGGAAGTGGGTCCGCGGCGTCGCGCGTCGGTGTCACCCGCCCGGTCATTGTTCTCGGCGCGGGTCGTCGAGCACCAGCTCGAACTCCTCCGCGATCCGCCGCTGGAGGGCGTCGGCAATCGTGGCCCGCAGCTCGTCGGGTGCGAGGACGCAGTCGGCGCAAGTGACGCCGTCGAGGACGAGCGCGAGATGGACGCGGGCGATCTTCGGGTTCGCCTCCCGTACCAAGAGGTCGGCGCCGTCGGCACGGAGGAACCCGGCCAGCTCGTCGATCGCCGCGACGACGGTGGCGAGATCCATCGTCACGCCACGCGCACGACGCGCTTGCTCTGCATCGTGCTCTCACCGAAGCTCGGCAGTGCGATCGCGTGCAGGCTGCCGAGGCCGCCGCACACGATCGGGACGATCTGGTCGGGACGCTCGACGAGGTGAACGCGATCGTGACTGTCGACGCGACCTCGCTCGCGAAGCAACGTTGCGTTTGCCGCGGGCCAGAGGTCGATGTGCTGACACGCGTTGTCGCGGAGGTACGCGGCGAGGTCGTCGATGTCGGGGAACGCGGAGCCGAAACGCTCGGCCCACATCGGGTTGAACGCGACGACCACCTCGCCGTTCTCGATGTTGCCGAGGAACATGTTCGCGAGCGGGTACGCGAGGCTCTTGGCGATGAGATAGAGCAAGTCGCGCGGGTCGTCGTTGTGGATGTCGGCCATCGGGAACGTTCCCTTGCCACCATGGACGGTCACGACGTCGTCGTCGGCCGAGAAGCCGCGTCGTTGTGCGAGCGACGGCCACGGTGACCGCTCCTCCCACTCACCGATGCAGAATCCGAACCGCGCCGGCTGCCCGAACACGGACTTCGTCGTATCCCCGGCCCGCTGGCCGCCGATGTTGCGCAGGCACAACGCGACCGCGCGCCCGATCGTCATCGAGCCCCGTCCCCCGGCGCCGCCCATGCAACTCGCGCGGTAGTCGATGCCGAGCTCGTCGCGGCACGGCCCGTTCACGATGAGCATCGGGAAGACGCTGGAAGTCGTCGTCGTGAGCCCGAAGGCGTTCCACTCCGGTTCGGAGAGCGCGTCGAGTGCGGCGAGCACCAGGCCGAACGCGGCCGGCGCGACGCCGGCGAGCGCGGCGTTGGCCGCGACGAGCTCGACGGTCGCGACCCCGTTGCGGGGTGGCAGAACGCACACCACATGGTCGGCCGGGTACGGAGAAGCATCGAGGAGCGTCTCGATCGCGTCGTCGGTCGCGGGCAACTGCGGGACCCCATCACCCCATTGCTCGCGGAACGACAGGTCGTATTGGTCCCGAGGATCGGCAGAGATCTCGAGGCGCTCGCTCGCGAGGTTCACGCCGTGACGCCCAGGAGCTCGAGGACCTTCGGGTAGTACTCCTGCGCGATCTGCCGGAGCTCCTTGGCCGGTCGCGCCTCGAGTGGATAAGGAAGCACGAGCACGTTCATGCCGGCGTGACCCACGTGGCGGGCGACGTTGTGCGCATGCACGGTGAACTCCTCGCAGACGACGGCGACCACCGGCTTTTCGTGCTCTTCGACCGTTACCGCGTCCTTGATCGTGAAGGTGGTGCACGAGCCACACGTGCCCAAGCCGACGATCGCGGCGTCGACCTGGCCGGCGAACTCGTCGATCTGCTTGCGGTCGCTCGACGCCGGTTGCCCGATCTGTGCACCGGTCTCGACCGCGACCGTCTGCGCGCCATCGCGCCGCAGGTATCCGTCCCAGATGGTCGAGATCAACTGCCACGACCGCCACGCTCGGTCGGTGCGGAGGCCGATGGTGAGACCGGCGATCGGCCGTTCGAGACGGAACGTCGGTGCGCTGATGTCGCCGGCGGGCGGAGCCGTCGGACGCCGGACCCAGATGGTGTTCGAGCTCATGCTCCGACCCTATAGATACATGCGAACGCATACAATGCTCTCATACCTGAGTATGGGCGATAACGGCAGGCAGGCGCAACGCGGCGACGGCCGCGATGACGGCGACCGCCGCGCACAACGCGAACGCGACGGTCAGCGCGGTCGCGCGTGTCCAGGCCAGGCTGGCGCCGGCCGCGACGATTGCGCCGGCCACGCCGGTGCCGAGCGCGACGCCGAGTGTGTCGCACAGTTGGAGCGCGGCGCTGGCCGTACCCTCGGCGCCTGTGGGCGCCTCGGCCAGCACAACGAGCGAGAGCGGCGCGTAGGAGAGTCCCATGCCGAGCCCGGCGACGCCCCACGCGAGTACGGCGGTTGCCGGCGGCACTGCGAACCGTGCGACGACGATCATGAGCCCGATCCCGCAAGCGATCACGAGGAGGCCGACGCGCACGAACGTCTGCGGCCCGACCCGGTACACCCGACGTTCCTGGATCCACGAGCCGGCCGTCCACGTGAGTGTCGCCACCGTGAGCGCCGCTCCGCCGAGCGCGATGCTCGCGTGACGCAACGATGTGACGGTGAATGAGACGTACGCGTCGGTGCCGAAGAACGCGAACGTTGCGAGCCCGCGCAGGGCGACCGCGGCAGGTAGACCGTGCGCCAGGCGGACCGTGCCGCGCGGCACGAGGCGCGAGAATGCGCGCGCGCCGACGACGACCCCGGCGACGACGAGTAGCGGTGTAGCGACTGCTGAATGCGATGATGCACCCGCGAGAACGAGCGTCGCACCCACGACGAGCGTGAGCGCATCCAGGCGGAGATCGATCGGCTCATCGCCGCCGGGCGCGCCGAGCGCGCGCAGCGCCCGCGTCGTCATCACCGCCGCGAGCGCGACGAGCGGCAACAGTCCGAGGAACACCCACCGCCATCCGAAGGCCTCGGCCACCGCGCCGCTGATGGCCGGGCCGATCAAACCGGGCAGCACCCACGCGCTCGACATCACCGCGAACATGCGCGGTTGCAGTGCGGGGGGGTACGCGCGCCCGATCGCAACGTACGCCACGGCTGGTATCGCACCCGCGCCGACACCCTGGACTGCCCGCGCCGCGACGAGAACGACCATGTTCGGGGCGAGCCCGCCCGCGAGGAGGCCGAGAGCGAAGAGCGCGAGCCCGACGACGAACGGTCGCGCCGGGCCGTTGCGGTCGGCGTCGCGACCCGCGGCGACGACCCCGAAGAGACTGCTCAGGAAGAACGCGCTGAACACCCAACCGAGGAGGCCGATGTCACGGAGATCGTCGTCGATCACCTTGAGGATCGTCGCGATGGCCAGCCCCTCGAAGCCGACGAGCGTGATCGTAAAGACGAGCCCGAGGGTCAGCGCCCGCCGTCCCGGCGTCCACACGCCGTCGGACGGGGCTCGAGCTCGCACGTCGCCCATCGTGCACCGGCAACGCCGATTTGCACAAGTAGTCCCTTGCTGAAAGTCGGACGAGCGTTCGCGACGACTCATTGTCGTGTCATGTCCGAGACAGCGGAACGTGACGAGATGTTCAACGGCCGGCACACGCAGGGTGATTCCGCGCGCTAATCCATTACCCGTGAACACCGGGCGGAGAGCGATGCGCATCGAGGATGCTCAGGAACAGACCCGCGGTGACGCCGCCAGCCTGGTGTCCTCGCCGTTGGTCGAGATCCTCGAGCGGGTGCATCGGGAGTTCGCGCCGGACACCGCGGGCCGGGTCGCGACGTACATACCCGAGCTCGGGCAGTCGGATCCGCGCACGTTCGGCATCGCCGTAGCGACGGTCGACGGTGAGGTGTTCGACGTCGGAGACGCGCGCCAGGCGTTCACGATCCAGTCCATCTCGAAGCCGCTGGTTTTCGGAATGGCGCTCGAAGAGTGCGGCAAGGATGTCGTTCTCGGCCGCGTCGGCGTGGAACCGTCCGGTAACCCCTTCAACTCCGTCACCGTCGACCCGAGGAGCAGCCGGCCGTTCAACCCGATGGTCAATGCCGGCGCGATCGTGACGACGGCGCTCCTCGGCGGCGCCGATCCGAGCGAGCGGTTCGACCGCCTCCTCGCAAGCTTCAGCCGTTTCGCCGGCCGACCCTTGGCGATGGATGAGGCCGTGCTCGCGTCCGAGCGTGAGACGGGCGATCGCAACCGAGCTCTTGCGTGGCTCATGCGGAGCTTCGGAATGCTCGAAAACGACGTGGATCAGATCGTCGATCTCTACTTCGGCCAGTGTTCGGTGCTCGTCACGTGTCGTGATCTTGCCGTCATCGGTGCGACGCTCGCGAACGGCGGTCAGAACCCGCTCACGCGTGAGCGCGCGATCGATTCAGAGCACGTCACGAATGTCCTCAGCGTGATGTCGACGTGCGGAATGTACGACAACGCGGGCGAATGGCTCTACAACGTAGGCCTTCCCGCAAAGAGTGGCGTCTCCGGCGGCGTGCTCGCAGTGTTGCCGGGTCAACTGGGCATCGGCGTCTTCTCACCACCGCTCGACGAACAGGGCAACAGCGTGCGCGGTGTCCGAGTCTGCGAGCGATTGTCTCACGAGCTACGGCTGCACTTGCTGGGTCGCACCTCCGGTGTGCGATCGGTTGTGAGGCGAACGCTGCGCGGAGACGAGATCGCGTCCAGCCGCGTCAGACCAGTGGCGCAAGAGGACGCGATTGCCCTTCGCCGTCGTGCGCTGGGCCTTTACGAGTTGCAGGGCGACTTGTTCTTCGCGACCGCCGAGATGGTCCATCGCACCATCGTCGCCGACATCGACGAGCTCGAGCTCCTCGTCGTCGATTTCACGCATGTCAGCGGCTTTGACGAACCGGCCCTCTCGGTGCTCAACCGGCTCATCGAGGAACTCGCCGAGTACGGGCGCACCGTCGTGGCGGTCTGCGGCCACGACGGAGAGATCGGCTCGAAGCTCACGCAGGCTGCAATGAGCTTTCTCGATGCGGATGCCGCGCTCGAGTGGTGTGAGGACCGACTCCTCGGTCCGTCGAGCGTTCCGGAGCAGCACGAGACGCGCGCGGCGCTCGATCGCTTCGACCTCCTCGACGGCTTGGGCGACGCGGAGTTGGCCGCGATCGAGCTCGCAACGAATATCCGCACGGTCGAGGCTGGAACGGCCGTGATTCGCGAAGGCGAGCTCGCCGACGAGGTGTTCTTCTTGCTTTCGGGACGAGTCAGTGTGCTCCTCCCTCTCGACGCGAGAGCCGCCGGCCGGAACCGCCGGCTCGCCACGCTCGGACCGGGCGTCGCCTTCGGGGAGCTGGCGCTTCTCGACGAGGCGAGGCGTTCGGCCGACGTGGTGTGCGACGAGCGATCGACGATTGCATCGCTGTCACTGGAAGCGCTGCAGCAACTCCAGGCATCGTGCCCGAGCATCGGCCACGCGATGCACGCGAACTTGGCGCGACTCCTGGCGCGGCGGCTCCGTTCCGCAAACGCGCAGATACGCGCGCTCGCCCGATAACCGAGCTACAGAGTCAGGCGCAGATCCGGAGGCCCGGTCGGCGCCGCGAGAGCTCATCTCGTTGGAGGGCCGGAGGTCGCAGCCGCATGAGAACGTCCGCGGCGCGCGCCTACCGTGTTCGCATGCCGAGCCGTGACGAGCTGATCGACTGGATCGAGATTGAGAGCGACGCGTTTGCGGCGACGATACGCGCCGATGCGCTCGATCACCTCGTTCCGGGTTGCCCCGGATGGACGCTGCGCGAGCTGGTCTGGCATCTCGGAGCAGTTCAACGCTTCTGGGCAACGGACGTGCGCCGAGGGGCCGACGTCGAGCCCGATTTCGAAGATACGGGGTCCGGGCCGCGAGATGCGGCCGACCTCGATGCCTGGATGCGCGCGTCAACGCGGGAGCTCATGCAAGCGTTGCATGACATTTCGTGGGAAACGCCCGCCTGGACGTGGTGGAAGGCGCCGCGCAACGTCGGCGCGATCGCACGTCATCAGGCGCAGGAGGCGGCGGTGCACAGGTGGGACGCGCAGTCGGCGTCGAACTTCTTTGCTACGTCGCTTCCCGACGCGCTCGCAGCTGACGGGGTCGACGAGTTCGTCGAGATTGCGCGCCAGTTGCGCGACCCCGCCCCGATCACCTTCGTTGCGACCGACACGGGCGGGTCGTTTCCGCTCTCCGACGGCCCGAGTCGCGCCACGGTGTCCGCGACTGCCGCGGATCTCGTCTTGCTGTTGTACGGCCGGCGGTCGCTCGACGATGCGGCGGTCGAAGGCGACCGGTCCGCGGTCGAGGCGTTCCTACTCCCGATTCAGTAGGAACCCGCTAGGCAGAGGGTTGACCGGCGGCGGGGGAAGCGGGTGCCGTAAGTGTCGGGAGCTCGACATCCGCGGCGACGCCGAGGAGTTGGACGCGCGCAAGGCGCCCGATCCCGCGCAGCGTGACGCTGCGGGTGCCGTGCACTGTGATCCAGGTCGGGAGCACCGATGCGTGGTAGCCGACGGCGAGAAGCTCACCGGGCCGCGCGGTTTGGCAGAGCCGCGCGGCGAGATTGACGGGCCGGCCGATGTAGTCGTCACCGTCGATGATCAGAACCTTCCCGTGGGCGACCCCGCCCCGTAGCGCCAGAGGCCGGCCGTCGTAACGGGCGATGAGCTCTGCGGCGGTCGCGATGGTCGGACCGATATCGACGCCGATGATCATGACGCCGTCGCCGAGCCATTTCCCGACACGGACACCGCGTCGCACGGTGAGCTCGCGAGTCAGTGTGCGGAATCGACTGAGCGTGTCGACCGCGGCGTGCTCGCCGTGCGTGGCGATGAACGCGGTGAAACCGCACAGGTCGAGAAAGGCGAAGGCCCGCTCGACCGGCTCCATCGCCTCGGCGACATGGCGTGGTTCCTCCACGCCGCGGGATGTCGGCGCAGTGCCGATCGCGCCGCCCGTGGCGGTTGCATCCTCATCCCGCGAGGGGAGTCGTGCGAATCGGATCGCGGCGTCGATGCCGGGTGCGCCTACGCGCTGAAGAAAGCCTGTGCCTGACGGACGCTCCGAACTTCCGTTGGGGTTCACGCTTCGCGCTGGTGTCATGAGTTCTCGCATTCGACCATCCTCTGATCGATCGTGCGCAGGTATCGACGGTAGGGCACACGATCGCGGCGCGGCGTATCTTGCGCGTGAAGGTGTCGCGAACTCTCATCAATGACCACCGATGACCACCAATGACATTCCGAGCCGCGCGTTCCGAGTATGATCACCGCCTCGGTCGGACCTGCCGCCCGGTCGCACGCCTTGTTTACGCGTTGTTGACGCATCCGGCAGGCGAGTCAGACTCTGCACGTGCGCGCGATCGCTTGCTCCGGCGCAGGGTTCCTCCTCGCGGTGTTGTGGTTCGACCTGATGTTCGACGTCCAAGCACGTGGTCACCCGGAGGCCGAGGTGCCTCGCGACGTTCGCGCATCGATCGCCGCGTACTACGCGCGCGTGACAACCGCGGCGCGGCCGATGAACCGGCTCGTGGCCCTTGCCATGGTGATCACGGTCGGCGCACTGGGTGCCGAGCTCGTGCGCAGCGACCTCCCCGCCTGGAGAGCGGCGATGTCCCTTGTCCTCACGCTTGGCGCCGTTGGCCTCGCGGCGCGCAGGACGGTTCCGAATGCGGTGCGACTCGGGCACCAAACGGACGACGCGGCGCAACAATCGCGCCTTGCACACATGATCCTGCGCGACCACCTCGTATGCATCGGCGCGATCGGCACGGTCCTGCTGCTGCAGGTGCCCCCAACCTGAGTGCAGGATTCACGGCGACCGGCGCGGCGACGTTACGCAGGCGGAAGCGGTAGCTCCAACAATGCCTGAGAGATGACCTCGCTGGCTGCCGGGTGGATGTAAAGAACATCGTGGGCCAGCTGCTCGACGGTGTTGTCG
>JALYLU010000005.1:20927-22622 GCA_030774075.1 Actinomycetota bacterium
GCTCAGGATTGGATGCTGCTGTTTGTCGCCTGGCCTCGCCACCGAGGGTGCGATGACCGAAGCAGTCACATGCCCCTGCGCGGTTCCGTCGCGACTCTGGTTAGGCGGGCGTGCCCGGGAGCTCCAACAGTGTCTGCGCGATGACTTCGGTGAGTGCCGGGTGGATGTAGACAACGTCGTGGGCGAGCTGTTCAACAGTGTTGTCGAGGTAGATCGCTTGGACGAGGGGCTGGATGAGCGTGGCCGCTTGCGGGCCGATGATGTGTGCCGCGAGGAGCCGTCGGGTCGCGGGATCGACAAGCAGCTTCACGAAGCTGGTCGTGTCCTCGAGGGCCCACCCGTATCCGGTGTCCGCGTAGTCGCGACGGGCCACGACGAAGGGTTTCCCCTGCTCGCGGAGCGCCCGCTCGGTGGGCCCGGCCGTGGCGATCTGCGGGTCGGCGAATACGGCTGAAGGCAGGACCGGGAAGTTGGCGCGGCGCGTATCGTCGGCGTGCAGAGCGTTGTGGAGCACGATACGCATTTCGGCATTGGCGAGGTGCTTGAGCTCGAAATGATTCGCGAGATCTCCGATGGCCCACACTCCGGGCGCGCTGGTCGTGTACGTGTCGTCGGTGATGACGTGTCCGTGCTCGTCGACGGCGATCCCGCCGGCCGCGACGTCGAGGACGTCGCTGTTGGGTTTCCGTCCAGTGGCGACGAGGATCGTCTCGGCTTCGACGACGTCGAGTCCGGCTGCGCCTTCGAGGTGCACAGCCACGCCGCGAGCCGTTCGCTCGACGCGCGCGACCCTCGTCGCGAGCCGGACGTCGAACCGTTCCGCGTAGCGCTCGGTGAACCGCTGCGCCACATCGTCGTCGAGCGTGGCGAGCAGCCTTGCTTCTCGCTCCACGATCGTGATCTCGGTACCGAACGCTCCGAACACGTGACTCATCTCAGCCGCGACGTAGCCGCCGCCGATCACCACCATGGATTCCGGCCGCGCGTCGACCCGCATGATCGTGTCCGTAGTGTGGAACGAAACGTCGGCCAGACCGACGATCTCGGGCGTGCTCGGGCGGGAGCCGACCGCGAGCACGATTCGTTCGCTACGGAGTTGCTGCCCACCGACTTCGAGTACTCGGGGAGCGATGAAGCGGGCCTCGCCGACGTATACATCGACCCCACTGCGGCGCCGGAACGCGACCGCTTTCTCGGAGACCCGATCGGTTCGCGCGAAGACACGGTCGCGGATGGCCGGCCAGTCGGCGCCGACCAACTCGGCGCGGATCCCGTAGCGGCCCGCATGGCGTACCGTCTCGGCGACATCGGCCGCATAAACCAGCATTTTCGATGGGATGCAGCCGCGGTTCAGGCAGGTACCGCCGAACCTGTCGCGCTCGACGATCGCGACACGCATGCCATCGAGGCCGGCGGTCGGGAGCATGTTGCCCGATCCCGCGCCTACGATCACCAGGTCGTAGTCGGTCATCGCCGCAGGATACGAGCAGCCGGGCGACGTGCGATGGGTTGCGGCGGCTGGCGACTGGGTACCGGGATCTGGTACTTCATCAGATGTCCGCACGTCAGGGGAGGCGAGAATGGGTTTGATCCGAAAGACGCTCTCGGTCGGAACGCTCGGATTGGTCTCTTTCCGCAGCAAGAAGGAGCGACTGCGACGGGCTGAGCGATCGCAGCGTGATGCAGAGGCGTCCC
>JALYLU010000005.1:22632-24117 GCA_030774075.1 Actinomycetota bacterium
CATGTCTGCCGAAGCCCGCATCACCGCGGCCGAGAAGCGAGTGAAGCAAGCGAGTGCGGACGCCGCCCAAGCCGCGAAGCGTCTCGCGCAGTCGAAGCGGCGGAGCCGCAAGCGTCGGAAGGGCGCGATCGTGGGAGAGGTCCTCTCGGGCGTCGAGCCGATCGTGCGCGGCGGGGTCGAGAGCGCCCGAAGCGCGGGCACGGATGCCGCGAAGCGTGGTCGCAGAGCGGGTCGACGAGCCCGCAAGGCCGCGAAGCGGTCGCTGCAACGCGCGAAGGTGGCTGCATCGTCAGCGAAGGAGTCAGCCAGCGGGGCGATCGATCACTTGACCGAAGGCTCGTAGCGATCTCGCCTTTGCAGATGTAGTGCTTCGCTCGCGATCAGTCGTCCTCCGGAAGGTCACGACGCGCGGGCTGGTTCGTGAGCGCGGACTTGTCGAAGCCGACCTCGATGTATTGCTCGGGACGTCGGATCTCTTGGCGGGCAATGTCTCGAAGGACGTCGCCGTCGGATCCCGTCAGCGGAGGTTGCACGATGGCTCGTGGCCACAGGCGGCGCGCCCGTACGACGTTGAGGTCTGCGGCATACAGCGTGAGTTGTGCCTCGAGATACAACCATGACGCGAGGCCCAACAGGACGGCGAAGAGGCCGTAGACCTCGCTGGTATGACGCAGTTGATGGTCGATCAGATAGGTCCCACCGAACTGCAGCGCGGTCCAGCCGACGCCGGCGATTACGGCCCCGGCGCCAAGTCGCGCAGCTCGATGTGCTTGGGCGTGAGGATCCGAAAGGCGATCACGGAGAGAGCCACGTTCACTCCTGTGCCGGCCGCGAGCGAGAGCGCACGGAACCAGTACGCCATGAGCGCGGCGAGCATCCCAGCCCGGTCGTCGCCGAACTTCTTGACGACTGCGAATAAGAACCCGAGCGGACGATTCCTTTGCTGGAACTCGTCGACGCGGCGGACCAACCGTTCCGGCCATCTCACGCGGGGACGGTACCCGCCCGGCGCTCATCTCAGGCGCGGTGCCGACATTGTGATCGCGGATCCACTTCCCTGAGCGCGACGTGGCTGCGTCAAACCGAGTCGGTGCGGCGTAGATTGCGCGGTCGCCCGTCGGGGTCGAGCGCGACGCGGTAGAGCGCGGATGCCGACCATCTCGCCCATTTGCTGACGTGTTCCGGTTTGTGTCGGCGCAGGTGGCCCGGCGGTCGCGGTCCGTGCCTGCCGTTGTTGTGCCACTGGCCGAGCTCGGCCGCGGTTCGGGACAGGACTGCGAAGGCGTCACCCGGATCGGGAAGATCGGCGTCGTCGCCGTCGACGCGCCCAAGGTGTTCGCGCCAGAGTCGCAGACGAGTCTCGCGTGCGAGGCGGCGCGCGCCGTCTCCGAGCCCGCCGGGGTCTGTGGGTGCTCGCGCGTCGGGTTGCGTGTCGATCACCGAGCACGAGATCTCCGAGTCGTGGGTCCACGAACGCCGGTTGAG